>NZ_JAAHHZ010000004.1:0-86124 GCF_010672005.1 Moorena sp. SIO4A5
AGCCGATCTGTAACAAAAAGATACATGCTGTTTTGGCCTGACCTTGGACTTCGTTATAAGGGTTTGAGCTTGCCATTACATCATTCGTAGGGTCAATTTGCCAGTTTATCTTTCCTAAGACAACTGGCATCAAAGCCTTATCTAGTAAGCTTTTCAGGGCTCATGTCACCCCTTCAGGAGGGAGAGTCAATCATTTTTACCATTATTTTTACCATTAGGGAAAGTTAATTATTATTACGATTCAAAAATGCATGTGATTGGTCACTGAGGCTTCTAGGAAGGGACTTGAGTGTGGGTTGCAGCTTCTCTACCCGCGATTCGCCCAAAAACCAGACATTCCGTGATGGCACACCCCCCTAGACGGCAGGCTCCGTGAATACCGCCTGTGACTTCTCCTGAAGCATATAGCCCGATAATCGGGTGATCGCCTTTCCCCAGAACCCGCCCGCGAACATCAATTTTAAGGCCTCCCATAGTGTAATGGACTTTAGGCCATAATCGAACGCCATAAAAGGGGGAACTCAACGGCTTGGCATAATCCCGTATAAATTTACCAAACTCTGGGTCTTGATGCTGCTCCACAAAGGAGTTATATCGACTGATGGTTTGGTTCAGTTTCTCTAAGGGAATCTGATACGTGCTTGCTAAAGATGATAGGGTCTCAAATTTTTTCACCACGCCTCGATCTAAATCAGGTTCGATATCAATGCCAGAACTTTGCATTCCCGCAGCATCGGCAATACCAATACAAGGATGACCAATTTCTAACAACTTATCTGTCCACCGTTTACGATCAGCGAGTTCATTAATAAAGCGTTTTCCAGTCACTGGATCAACCGCTAATCCATAGGCTAGCACCGTATAGCTAGCAAAGAGTGGAGCAATGCCATAGCCTGTTTCATCTGGAGAGACCCAGGGAGCAAGCTGAATCTGATCCAAATCGAGGCACTGGGCACCAATTCTGATGGCTTCTACCAAGGCTTCTGCGCTGGTATTGGGAACATTAGTGTGATCCAGATTGGGGGGGAGATGGGGGGCGTATTGCTGCCGAAAAGCGGTATCTCCGGAGAAGCCCCCTGTTGCTAAAACGACTCCCTGGTTAACGTTAATCTGCTGGATCGGAGCTGAGGGCTTGGTTGTTTGCACTTCTACTCCTGTGAGGATCGGATGGGTATCTGTCTGGGAGTTTACCAGTAATTTGCTCAGGCGAGTTTGGGTTCTAATTTCGACCCCGAGTTGCTTGGCTTTAGTCAACAGTGCAGTGATCATGGCGGCACCTGAAACGTCTTCTGGTGTGTGGTTGCGAGGTACGGAGTGGCCACCATACTGATCCACTCGATCTTTGAATTTCACACCAAGTTCATTCGTGAGCCACTCGAAAGTGGGGTAGGATTGCTCGATCACCTGCTGAACCAAGCGCGGATTGTTTCTCTGTTCCCCTGCCTGGCACATATCTGATTTCAACAGGCTAAAAGAGTCTTGGATGCCTTCTCTGGCTTGAATCGGAGAACCCACAACGGTCAAAGTTCCTCCACTAACAACTGAGTTACCGCCGAGGCTGTTTTCCTTCTCCAAGACAATGACGGATGCACCCGCTTGAGCCGCAGCGATCGCCGCACTCAGACCGGCAAAACCACTCCCGACCACGACAACATCCGCGATCATGTTGTGAGTATCAGTCATATGATTCACTCTTCTGTGATTTGTTTCTCTGATGTTCATGGGTGCCAGCCGGTTCACCCAGGCGGCCATCTTTAGCCCGCTCCCTTGCTCCCCGTGCTTCTTGTAGTAACTGCTTCCAATCTTGGGTTCGAGCCAGTTCCTCCAGGCGCAGCCCTTCTGTTCTGGGGGTTTTTAACCCGGCTGCCCGCATTCCCACATATCTCGCCCAGGCACCATTTTTCTTACGTACCTGGTGGGGCTGAAAATGATCTAGATCGCGAAAAGTAATGTCTTTTGCTATCGTGATCGCCCCTGCTGCGATCGCCTTTTCCCAGAGGTCTTGTCCCTTTTGAGTCCGCACCATGATGGCATTAAACCCTTCATCTTCCCCCTGAGGGTCTGAATTCGGCCAGCAGTCTCCGGCCACCAGATCGGCAACTTCACCGATGGCATCAGGGCAAATTTTACAGCGGGGTTGAGTGCCCCATGCCATCTTATCCTCCCAGAGTTCCTGGTAGCTGATGGAAAAAGTCCGGTTATCCTGGGTGACGAGACGGGTCGGACCGGGATTGCCATAGCCCCGGTAACGAAAGGATTTGAGATCGGCTTCTGTCACATTAAAGCGATCGCAGACCTGCACAAACTTTGACAAATCGGACATTCCCCCACAGAAAAACGATAGACAGTAGCGCACCAATTCCTTGACTCGTGGATCATGTTCTCCTAGATTCCGAATTGCCGTAATATCACAGGGTTTCCCCACCACTGCAAACGGCCGATTTAGATTGATAACATCGATAAAATTCACTAACGATACACCCGGTCCATAACGAGATCCAGATGCGGCTAAGACACTGGCCGCATCAAAACTCAGGCAAGGGGTAAATAACATTGGTCGCTCTTGGGATGCCTTCACGTGCAGAATAAAATCTACCGATTTGGATTCTAGTAGATAAAGCGACAATGCGGTCAAAACCCCACCGGATGAACCCCGGTAGCGAATATCCGGATCGGCAGCATAACCAATGTGGAGTTGAGCCGCCGCCCCCCAAATTGGATCAATCACTGCACCATCGGCTAGTAATGCTGGATCTGCACTGTGCAACTGTAGACCCGGGCAGGTGGCATTAATGGTTTCTAGTGCTTGATCGCTTAAGTTGGGTTGAGCCATCGGACGAGTTCGCCCTTGTGGAGTCATCACGATTTTAATTGCACCCGGTTCAGCAAGACTCTGACAGAGACCACATCCCATACATAGACTGGAGGTAACGATCTGATCGATTGAAATAGGTGCTGCTTCAGATTTCTCTTTGAAAGTTGTATGTTCGATCACCACTAGGTTGCTTTCAATATATGACTTTTGCCCAACTTGGATACTGTACTACGTCTACGTGACTGCTGTAGGGATTGTTCTGAGCCAAGCAGATAGCCTGCAAGCCTGGTTAAACCGGTTTCAATGTGATGGGCTGGGCTGGCAAAATTTAATCGCAAAAAGGCATGATCGTGATCATGAAAATCAATGCCAGGAGTGGAACTCAGGGCATAATTCTGAGCCAGATGCAGGGATAATTCCATGGCATCTTTTTCTGCCTCAGCCACATCTACTAGCGCAAAAAAGCCTGCTTGAGGGTGAGTTCGCAGTTTTAATCCAAGGCGTTTGGCTGTGCGCTCAAACAGTAACCAATTATAGCGCAACAGATATCGGTGTTTGCTCACCAATTCATCCCAGTGTTGTATCAGGTTCTCCGCAATCAGTTGGCTGGGTAAACTGGTACACATATTGAGAACGGCTTTGACGTTGGTCATCAATTCCACCTGTGATTCAGGCACAATCAAATATCCTACCCGGACACCAGCAATTGCCAAGGATTTGGATAGACTGCTAATTATCAGATGACGGTCAGATAAACCAATGGCACTGGGAATGGGTTCATCGTTGAGGGGTAAAGCTTGGTAGACTTCATCAAAAATAACGGGAACACCTAAATTAGCGATCGCTTCGAGCTGATGGTCTTGCAAAAATGTACCGTATGGATTGCTGGGTGAATTGATCACAATTGCTTTAGTTTTATTGGAAATCTGGTTTGGCAATTGTTCAATATCAATGCAATAGTCATCTCCCATGGGAGCTAAACGACAATTTACCCCAAAAATCTTGGCTAATACGTTGTAAGCTGGATAGCAAGCTTCAGATAGGATGATTTCATCTCCCTTATTCAGTAGCATTGCAAATGCAAGGGTCAACGCACCAGAAGCACCGTTCGTAATGCAGACCCGATCTGGGCAGAGATCGTAATCAAATTTTTCCTGATAGTAGCCGCAGATGGCTTGACGCAAACTGTTAATACCATTGATATTGCCGTACCCGACGTGGTGACCGAGCAGCACACTATCGATATTGACATCCACGTGCTCAAATGGGTTAAAGGAAGAAATTCCCTTACCAAAATTGATAGGTTCCAGTCCTTGATGATTGGCGCGATCAAAAACCTCCATAATGATGTCCATTGCTAGGGGCGGACATGATACGTCACTTTCAGGCATAACTATCATCTTGATCTTTTTAAGCTTACTGTTCAATTGGTTTTATCCATGCTGTCGTAATAAGCAGGTGCACAAAATTAATGACACATTTTACAAAGCTCAAACCTTTACAAGGTAAGCTTTACAGAGATTACGATTAGGCAATTAATTCTGTGTATGTGCTTAACTTTGTTCAACAGAATCAAACTTATTTTTTTATGTTGAACAAAGTTATAGTCATGAATTCATCAGGTTAATCAAGGGATCATTATGTCTAAAACTGAATCAATGTTCTTATAATGCTGACGGGGAAGTTTTTCGACTTTTTTATTCAGAGTGTCTGGATATTTTTCCAGCAATTGATCACACCAAACCGGATCAATATTTTTGGCAGCGAGCAATCGATAACGTTGACGTGTCAACGAATCAGGGTGCCTCAAAGGCAAATGCTTTTGGCAAAAATCCGTGACTTCGGCTTGAATCGACTGCCCTGAGGATTGCAAATCGTGGTGAGCCAGATACCCACCTAATGGCGTGTTCCCTCCGGCTAAGCCAAAGCCCTTTAAAGTGACATCAATCCAATCACAACCCTGGGCAAAGGCTTGGTTAGAGTTCTCAATTGCATATCCCAAAGTATCGTGGGCATGAAACCCTAACGATTGTGGGCAAATCTCTCTGACTAATGCCATCATGGCGTTAACCTCATGAGGATAAAGTGCCCCTCTAGAATCAGCTAGGTAGACAATATCCACGTTTTTCGATGGGGCAATCGTTCTGAGCAGACACTCAATTTCCGCCAGTGAATAGGATGAAACACAGATCAGATTTAAACTGATTTTGAGATGGCTGGATTGTTTTTTAAGATGATTAGCGATTTCTAATGCCTTGTCAACCAGATCAGCGGTACAGGGCATCCGCAGCAGCGAGATCTGGTCTAACTTGTCAGCTACTGCTGCCTGCCAGTTATCCTCGGCTGGATTGAGCATACAAACTAAAGACATCTCAGGATATAACTGCTGAATCTCTGCTAAAAACTCTTTTGGGCAACCATTCACTGGAGATGTCATTCTGTCGGGTGTGCGTAGAAAACCCACCTCAACTTGACTCAATCCCTGATCCTGTAAAAAATTCAATACGCTTTTGGTTTCTTCTAATGAAAATTGCCACCGATTTAAATAGCCCCCATCCCTTAGGGTTACGTCTAGAATGTTACTGACTGCAATCCTTCGCCCTAGACATTGAGGTGATTGTAAGCTTTGCATCAGTTACTATTGTTCCTTTAACTACCTGCACCATGACCAAGCACTACCTCTGTAAAATTATTTTGGAATTATCTAGGTAGACTTAAACAGCCTATTAATAACATAAAGTGAGCATTCCATACAAGTTAGAGCTGATTTATAAACTCGCTGTAATCCTTGTAGGATAAGGCTTCCATTAAACTAGAACACTTGAACTACTTAATGCTAAAATGCAATCATAGCAAGGCTTTCAGGCTTCTTAATATTTAATTTACAAATTAGCTCTTATACAGGGTAAGAGCATCTCAATCAACTATGACAAAAGGATTGTAGAACGTAAAAATTAAGTCTAGTTGACTGAGAAAACTAATCAACCACGTACTGCTACGTTGGCATTTTGAATTCCAGTCGATACCATAGTTGAGCATGTTGTTTTCGTGAGGCCATCGCCGGGTCAGGATCATGATTACTCACGTGCGACCCGTGGCGAATTTAATTCTTAATGGTAAGAGCGCACCTATGTGAAACGAACCCGACGAATCAGTTTCCAGGCATTTTCCCTCGGAGGCTTTGACCCACTCCAAACCAAATCCGACAATAGCTGTTTCCTCGTGCGCCAGTGTGTATCTACCCACCGACGAAAACTGGTTTCAACGACATGGGTAGGGAGTTTTTAAGCAATGGGGCACTAAGTTTTGATAAAATGAATACTTAAGGGTACACGCAACCAGTTTCGATGTCGCTGTAATCTAATCCTAGCAATATGTTCAGGCATTTTTTTTAACTGGTCTGTCCCGATGTAGTATTATTGTTCCACAGTACTATAAGCTAGAATCGATAGCACTTTTGAGCACCTTTAGTATATTTGTACAGGGGAACTTTAGTGCTTATCGCAATGCCATGTCTTGCCGTTTTGTTCATTGGCTCTAGGAAAATCCGGACGTATTTATCAGATATAAAGCGAGTAATGGCTATATTTGGGCGCTTATTTGGCTAAAGTCCCAATAAGCCAGGGGCTTGAGATCCCGTAGCTGACCAGACTAAGTGATTAGAGGACAATCCAGAGTGGTAAAAAACTGTTTATTTGTGAACAATCGGGAACCATACCCTGAAACCTGTTTTGACTCAATTCCAGGTATTGCAATGGTGTGGTATCAGGATCATTCAGAGGGCTTTTCGTTAGAAGAGGCGATCGCCAACAATCCGGATACTCATATCCTCATCACCACGTTGATGGATTGGAGTGCAGCTAACTTGCAAAAACTCCCGAAGCTGGAACTGATCATCACCATTACCACAGGCACAGACTATATTGATAAAGCCTATTGCCAACAGCATAATATTAAAGTGCTCAATACCCCTGGCTTCACTGGAGCCTCGGTTGCTGAACACGCAGTTGCGTTAATGCTAGCTGCCGCCAAGCGGTTGGTGGATTACAATCACAAAGTTCGTACGGGTGATTTCCAAATCTTTGAACATCAGGGAATTGAACTGTTTGGCTCTCAAGTGGGTATCATCGGCATGGGGACAATCGGAACCCAGGTGGCTCGTATGCTGCAAGGCTTTGGCATGAACATTGTGTACTGCAACCGCAAGCCGAAAGAAAGCAACCTGGCTCAACCCGTTGATCTAGAGACGTTGTTAAGTACAAGCGATATCATTTTCCTCACCCTATCCCTCAATGCTGATTCCCACCATCTGCTCAATCACAACACCTTTGCTAAAGTCAAACCAGGAGCAATTCTGATCAGTATCTCACCGGATGATCTGATTGAATTTTCTGCTCTACAAGAAGCCCTAAGTAGTGGCAGGCTCTCCTATGCAGGGATGGACATCCACCATGAAGATTCACGTTTTATGACACTGCCTAATACTGTTCTGACCCCTCGCCGTGCATGGTACACTCAAGCCGCATTTGAACGACGGATCCAGATTTTCACCCAAACCCTCGGAGATTACATGAAAGCACATTGACACTCCCCGCCCTATAAGAGCGGGGATTCTTTAATCAACAACTCAGCTTGCTCAATCAGGCCGGAACCAGAAAGAGTAGAGGCCGAATCTCCTAAAGCGTTTAGATAATGGATCTAGGTTTCGGTGTGCCCCACCGTACCTTTCTTTTTTATAAAAAGATAGATACTTTTTTAATCTAACTTTTTTCATAGACGTTTAAGTCGTTAGACCAAATTACGCAATATGTATCTCGTACATATTTTTTACGTTGCCTACTTATTGATTAGATAGTATTTATCTTGCTTTTTAGTTTATTGTTTATAATATTATTTTAACACGCTCTGTAAAAACTGTCAAGTTTTAGCTTAAAAAGAAAGCCGTCCTATAAGGACGGGGCTTTAAACCCAATTTTTTCGGTAACGAACCCGGTTGGGTGTCACCCCCGACTAAAGTACGGGGGTCTATGATCGATATCCATTGACAATGATTCTGCAAGATTTGGAGGTGAAAAACTTTACAACTTTCCTCCCTTGGTTAAAACCCAGGGGTATCCAAGTTAACGGAGGTTATTGATGAAATTTTTACTCATTCAAGGAGCTAACCTGAACTCACTGGGCTATCGTCAGGGCAACACCTATGATGATACCACCGCTGAACAGCTTGATCGGATGCTGAAGCAACACGCCAGTGACTTTGATTATGAACTGGATATTTTCTACACAAATATCGAAGGTGAAGCCATCAATAAGGTTTATGCCAGTGTAGCAGCAGGTGTGGATGGGGTTCTCGCTAATCCGGCAGGATTCACCTACAACGCCTATTCTCTCAGGGATTGCCTCTCTTACATCGCTCCACCTTATGTGGAAATTCATATTACCAACATCGACAAGCGCAATATCAAATCAGTGATGTCAGTCGCTGCAGTTGGAGTTGTACAAGGTTTTGGGATCGATTCTTATTTTGTTGCTCTCGAAGCAATGTTGAGACTTCTTAAACATGAACCCTATCAAAATCGTTGAAATTTGCTCAGAACTGGGTGCAGCTCAGTTGGGTGCTAGCATGGGACCAGATGCTATCCGGATGGCGGCTCACAAAGCAGGCAGTCACTTTTTCTCCGAACACCCAATCATTCGCTTGCCTGAACGTAACGCTCTGTTGGCAGATAAAAACCACAATCCAGGTTGTCGTTATGCTAAGCGTCTCCGCTACATTCTTGAAACCTGCCAAATTGCTTGTAACACAGTTACAGATACTTTGGAAAGAGGTGAGTTTCCCCTGGTGTTGTCTGCCGACCACTCATCAGCCGCAGGAGTGATCGCTGGTGTTAAACAAGCTTATCCCAACGAACGCCTAGGCATTATCTGGATAGATGCTCATAGTGATATGCACTCACCCTACACAACTCACTCTGGTAATATGCATGGGATGCCCTTGGGTGCAGTGTTAGCATTGGATCAAGAAGCCAGAACTTTACTAGGTGCTTCGTCGAATGAACTGCCACTGGCTGCACAAAAACAGTGGACTCACCTCAAGGAGTTGGGTGGTATTGTACCCAAGGTGTTGTCGGAAGATTTGATTCTTATTGGTGTTCGCTTTTTCAAGCCAGAGCATTCAATCTTAATTGACAAGTTGGGGATTAAACTCTATAGCGTTGAGGATATCCGAGAAAAAGGAACAGAGTTTTACACCAGTTTGATTGAGCAACATCTGCAATGGTGTGACAAAATTTATCTGTCCTTTGATGTTGATAGTCTAGACTGCGAAACGGTTTCACAAGGAACAGGAACCCCTGAAGCGAATGGTCTATATCTGAATGAGGCGATCGTCCTCATCCAGACCATTATGGCAAATCCGAAGGTCTGTTGCCTAGAGATTTCTGAAGTTAATCCAGTTCTCGATGATAAGGGGAATGCTATGGGCGAGGCTGCATGGCAAGTCTTGGAGGCTGCATTAGTCAGGAGTTAGGAGTCAGGAGTTAGGAGAAATGGGAATTATATAGGAGGTAGTCGGAAGAATTGTCCCTTGATTTTTCGGCTCTTGTCTGCCCAAAATGTGAATTAAATGAGCTTTTTCGACCGAAAAGCTGGCACTTTTTTCGACCCAACAAGGCTAAAACCTTTATCTGTCAATGCTTTGAGAGTTAATCAGCAAGCCCTAAGTAACAAGTAACTCATTCCTAATAACAAACTACTTTTGATTTAACTTTTGATTGATCTAAATTAGATACTACTTCAGATAACTCCTGGGGTTCGTCGATCAAAAAATCGGGTTGATATTGAGCTAGAACTTCTTTATAAGAAAATCCCCAACTAACAGCAACTACTTTAATAGTATTTTTTTTAGCTGCCTCAATATCCCTAGTTTCATCTCCGACATAGATCACATCAGCAGGATTTAAATTATGTTTTTTGAGGAATTTACGAATAACTTTTTCTTTTCCAAAGATAGGACTCCCTGAGTCAACAAAATCAAAAAGCTTTACCCAAGAATTATGGGTCAGAAAAAGGTTAACGTTCTCTGCTGAGTTAGATGTCAATATCCCTAATTGGTAACCTTCAGATTTAAAATCATTTAAAACGTCTATTAGTCCAGGAATAGGAGTTAAACTTTGAATATCTTCGCGTAATAGTTTTTGGACTTTTTTCAACAAAAACGGGATTATAAACCTCGAAATACCCGATTGCTTAATAATTTCCCTAGAGCTTAAATGTCTAACTTGCTCCAATTTTTCAGCTGATGTGGGCTGATATCCAAATTCTTCCGCTAAGCTATTGGTAATCTTGACAATGGCAGTAAGGGTATCAGCCAGAGTCCCATCAAAATCAAAAAGAATTACTTTTACACTCATTGAGCAATTAACAATTAACAATTAGCAATTCGCAATTCGCAATTCGCCACCCAAGTAATCAATGGCTAGTCAACGGATTTTTGAGATGCATCAATATTAGCTTGGGCATTGCGCCGTAGCATATTTGGCTTTATACGCCGCAGCGCAGAAGCTGGAAACCGTCGATTCCACTCCTGATCAGATATAGTAGCTAATTCCGTGAGTCGAGGAGCCACATTCCAAGGGTAGGGCTGAAACTCTACCACATCAGTTTCTTTAGCAAAACGTTGGTTCCAGGGGCAAACATCTTGACAGATGTCGCAACCAGCAACCCAGCCTTCTAAATGGGGTTTAATCGATTCCGGCAAGTTTTCAGCGCGATTCTCAATGGTATGATAGGCGATGCAGCGGTTGGCATCAACGACAAACGGTTTGGTAATAGCACCCGTTGGACAGGCTTGAATACAGCGGGTACAGCTACCACAGTGTGAAGTGTGAGGGGTATCTGGAGTCAATGCTAGGTTAGTCAACACTTCCCCTAAAAATACCCAACTGCCATACTCCCGCGTAATTACATTACCATTTTTAGCAATCCAACCAATACCTGAGCGCTGCGCCCAGACTTTATCTTGTACTGGCCCTGTATCAGCATAGTAACGCACCTGGATTTCTTCTGCTTGTGCTTGTAACCAAAAGGTCAATTGCTTCAATTTTTTATGCATGACCTTATGGTAATCTCTCCCCCAACCGTAACGGGAGATTTTGCCATACTCAGGGCTTTCGGGACGCTGGTGAGGGGTGTAGTAGTTGAGAGCAACACAAATTACCGACTTCACCTCTGGCATACAGGCACGAATATCCAAGCGTCGAGGATTTGCCATCCAAGCCATGTCTGCTTGATACCCTAACGCTAGCCAAGCCTTCAAGTTTTGCTCTGCTGAGTCATTATGATCAACATCCACAGCTGCAATTCCTACCTTATGAAAGCCGAGCGAGCGAGCTTTCTGTTTTACCTCAGTGCTAGTAACTGGTATATCCAAGTTGTATTTACAACCTAACTCTACCTGTAAGGTGTGTTAATCACGCACGTTCACCCAACACCGTTCATCCAAGACCTTTCATCCTTTCCCCAATCTCTACTATAACCACAGTAATGTTATCCCTACCGCCTTCTTCTTTAGCTGCTTCAACAAGGATATCCAGAGCCTGCTCAATACTTGAACTATCTTGGAGAGAGGAAGCAATCAATTCATCGGAAAGTTCTTCGGTGAGTCCATCGCTACAAAGCAAAAGGCGATCGCATAATTTAACCTCTATCGGATGGACATTGACTTTAGGTAAGTCCTTTCTGCCTAGACATTGAGACAGAACATGACGCCAGGGATGCATCCGAGCCTGTTTAGCTGTCAGTTCTCCCAACTTAACGGCTCTGGCTACCCAGGTGTGGTCTTCTGTAATCTTCTCTAACTTAGAATTCCGGAACCGATAGAGGCGAGAATCTCCTACATGAGAAAACCAACACTGGTCTTGACGGAACATCACCACTACGGCAGTGGTTCCCATATCTGACCGTTCTGGATGAGTTTGCTGATCGTTGAGGATAGCCTGATTGGCTTGATAGATCGCTTGTTCTAGTAACTCATCAGAAGGGGTTTGAGAGTTCCAATATTTATTCAAATAAGTCTTAATCGCCTCAGTGGCGATTTTACTTGCCTCTTGTCCACCGGCATGACCACCCATACCGTCGGCAACAATAAAGAAGCGACCGTCCGGGTCTATGTAGTAGTCATCTTGGTTAACTGTACGTAGTAAGCCCGGATCTGTAATACCGGCGAAGCAACTTTTCATCACATCGGTTGTTTACTGGCTTGATGCTTTCTGCTCGTCTGTGAGCTTCAGTTTGATTTTGATGGATAGAAACATGATTATTATCGACCTGATTCAGTTGAATTAAGGAAATGTCCAACAATGTCCGGATAAATGCCGAAACATCCAACGATTTTCCCTCCTAGTACTTGCTACTACGGTGGATAGATCGTGGGATAAGGAGCTATTACGACTTTACAACAACTAAAACATGCGATCAAACCGGTCAAGCCGTCGGAGCAACCTAATTAAGGCAAATCCTAACATAGCTGCCACCAAAACGACTACTAAGGCTAGTACGACATTACCATTGACAAATAATATAGTAGCCGAAAGGGTGAAGGCACTGATTAATAAAGTATAGTTGGTTCCCAACTGAATACCACTCAGCCGTCGTAAAACCCGGTCTGATTCAATAGAGCGCACTCGAATGCGCAGGTCTCCTCTTTCTAATTTATCAATAGTACTTTCAATGCGCTGGGGCAAACCTAATGCTGTACTACTCATCTGTGCGGCTTGGCGTCCCAGTTCATTAATAAAGCTATTGTTGTCGGGAGTGTTGCCGTTGGTCATAATCTCTAGTGCGAAGGGTTTTGCAACTTCCATAAAATTAAATTCGGGGTCTAAGCCTTTACCCACTCCTTCCAGTGTAGAAAAGGCTCGCATCACAAATGTGAACGTTGCTGGGAATCGAAAAGGCTGGCCATAGGCAATTTCGTAGAGGTCATCGCTGATGTTACTCACCGATTGCTCCTCAAAGGGCTTATCCATGAAATTATCCAGCATGTACTGAACTGAGCGCCTTACCGGTCCCATATCACTCACTGGTGAGAGCGCACCCAATTCAATTAGGGAAGTCACCACTCGGTCACCGTCTTTTTGGGCAATGCCAAACAGGGTTTCCATCAGTTGCTCGCGCACATTGGCCTTAATCTGCCCCATCATGCCAAAGTCGTAAAATATCAAGGAGCCTTGATGACTAACCGCAATATTTCCTGGATGGGGGTCAGCATGGAAGAAGCCATCATTTAGCAACTGCTGTAAGTAAGCTTCTGCTCCCAGACGAGCGATTAATTTGCGGTCTAGGCCAGCTGCTTCTAGAGCTTCGTAACTACTAATCTTAATCCCTGGTAAAAATTCTAGGGTCAAAACTCGTGATGAGGTATAGCGCCAGTAGACACGGGGTACCTTCACCCAGTCATAGCTGCGGAAGTTGCGGCGAAATGTATCTGCATTTCGGCCTTCATTAAGATAATCAATTTCTTGCCAAAGAATCCGACAGCACTCTTCATAAATCCCACTCCAGTCCCGACCACGCCCCCAGTCTGGATGGTTTTGAAAGTAATAGGCGATCCCCTTAAGAATTTGTAAATCAATAGTAAACAGTTTTTTTAAGCCTGGTCTTTGGACCTTAATCGCTACCTCTTCACCACTGCGAAGTTGAGCTTTGTGAACTTGCCCTAAGCTAGCTGCTGCCAGAGGAATTGGGTCAAAACCACTGAACAGTTCCTTGATGGGCTTGCCTAAATCTTCCTGGATGATCTGCTCAACTTGCTCGTAACTAAAGGCAGGAACCCGGTCTTGTAGTTTGCTCAGTTCTTCTACATACTCACTAGGGAATAAATCGGCACGGGTGGAGAATAACTGTCCAACTTTGATAAACGTTGGTCCTAGATCTAAGAATGTATCTCGAATCCAGATAGCTTGTGTTTTGCGTCTATATGCGTGCTTTTGCTCTGTATATCCTCCCCGATAACTCCAAGGTTTACCATCAAGCCACAACCCAGTGATGAGGGTTAAAACAAAACGCCAAATATCAATAAAACGCCTTTGACGGGAGTAATTTTCTTGATTCCACCGATAAGCTTTTTCGCTGTATTGCTTACCTATAGAACTTTGGCTAGACACATTGCGTTCCTGATTTATTGTAAGGTTAATAGAGTTTTGAGAAAGAGCAGACACTCGGATTTCTCTGTAAGGTTTTTATCAAAAAAATAGCAGGTTATTAAAAATTATGTCGAAACTACTCACTTCTGTAGATAATCTAGGGTAGTAACGATAAATCTTATCAAGATTGCTTGCCATAGTTTTTTAATTCAGTACGCAAGCTGGCAATTTCTGCTCGCAGCTCATCAATCATGGCTTGCAGATCAGCTGGCTTCGATCCTGTTTTCCCTGTGTTACTAGCTGTGTTACTAGCTGTTTTACTACTAATAGTAGAATCAGCTTCTGCTCCGGCTTCGCGATTGGCACTTTCTATTACCTGCTCGGTAAACTGCCGCAGTCGCTCACGCTGCTCAGCATCAAACTTGCCTAACTCACTCAGGGCATTGGTTAGAGCATCCTCGAGCTGCCGATTAATGGCTTGAGCTGCAGCCCTACCCAGAAAAAAGGCATGAATTACAGAGTTACTCATTGATAAGTTTCTTTAGCTTACGTAACAAATTATAACGTACTTGCCCAGGATTATGACTTAATTCAAATCCAGTTGCTTGCCTCGTATATCCTCAGTTTGTGCAATATCCCATGTCGTTATAATTTAAAAATCACATATTATATCATTTTATGTATTTAAATCTCACAGGACTTAGGCAGTAACTTTTCCTTCGTAGCCCTACTAATTATTAAGTGCGTTTGGTGGCCAGTGTGCTGTAAGTCCTGTGGAAGTATGAATATGAATAAAGCACCTTGATCAGGTTGAAAGTGTTTCAGAGTTGGGGTTCTGACAAAGGCCAATTGCTGCGAGGAGGGAAGGATTGATCGGTGTGGAAGATGGTAGAACCAGGTTCTTTTTGAGAGTTAATTCGCAGTGCGAAACCAAATCCTAATCCGGCTGAGGCGGCAAGGGCACCGGTCATCAGTAGGGCTTTCAGTGGGAATCCAGCTTTGGTAGTTTTGAGTTTTGAGGTTTGAGTTTTGAGCTTGGCGTGGACAGTTTTGAGAACAGCTAAGGTCTGAGTGCTCAGTTTTGAGGTCTGAGTGCTCAGTTTTGAAGTCTGAGTGCTCAGTTTTGAGGTCTTAATGCTCAGTTTTGGGGCAATTAATGACTTTTGCTGAGGACTCAGCACTTTCAACTGAGAACTGCTTTGAGGCACTTTTTCCTGAGTTGGCAGCAGCGATAACCAAGCTTCTACAGTTTTAGGACGTTGATTGGTGACCATGTGCAAGCCACGCCAGACTGCTTGTTTAACTACTGGAGTTAGGTTTTGTGGACATGGTGGTAAGTCCGGCAGGAAAAGAATATAGAAACCTTCCTGGGCATGCAATACTTCCCTGACTGGTGCAGGTAGGGGTGGGTTTCCAGTAAGCAAGCAGTAAAAGGTTGCGGTTAAGGAATAGACATCGGTTGCCTGGGAAAGTTGCCCTTTAGAAATGTACTGTTCCGGGGCGCTATACCCAGCAGCAATTAAACTGGCGTGGGTTTGCCTGACTCCTAGGGTGAGTTGACTAGTAATACCAAACTCACATAGCACTAGTGTATCGGTATCTTGACGCAGAATGATATTTTCTGGTCTAACATCTAGATGCAGCAAACCCTTTTGATGTAAGATACTAAGGGCATCGCCAATTTGACGAATGTATGCAATAGCTTGAGCTTCTGGAACCAAATTGGCTTGGATGAGTTCAGCTAACCTCTGCCCCGGAATATATTCCATGACTAGGTAAGGTCGTCCGTCAGCTTCAAAGGATTCGATTACCCTGACTAAATGCTGATGCTGACAGCCGCTCAAGAGCCTACCAAGGGCAAGAAATTGCCGCTTGAACTGGTCACCATGGGGATGGTGGCACAGATTGTCGCTGAGGGTTTTGATCACGACGGTTTGACCAGACTCAGCGTTGATGGCTAGGTAGGTGATGCTAAAGACACCTTTGCCTAGCTGGCTATGAAGAACATATTTGCCGTTGTGCAAGACTGTGCCTGCCTTTAAGTCCATGAAACTTCAGTTCAACTCCCACCTATGCTAACCTTAAGTGGTGCAGAATGGTTGACACCACCTAGGTTTCGTTTCTCACTTGTTGACAATCAAGGATCAAGGAAAAACCAGGATAACTATCAGTCAAATTATTCAGCTTAACTATTCTGTAGCAGGAGTTGTTAATCAGGATCAAACATTACCAAGGGTTACCAATTAGGGTAAAAGCGCTCCAATAGTAGGGATGTCGTAACTCCACATCTGGCAACTTAGCTAACGCTGGCGGTAAAGGAAAACTGCCCTGATCCGTTACCAACTGCCCTCTCTCGAGACGTACTGTGCCCCTGAGCAAATTTAACTGAGCTTTCCGTATAGCCTCGGCTTTGACTGGGAGTTGCTGTAATTTTTCGTAAAACGTTGTCATTAGCCCCAGGGTACCCTCATCGCTGACATACCAGAGACTTCCCAATGCGGACTTGACCCCCGCTAGCACTGCTAGACCGGCAAATCCTAATTCGGCTTGCTCGTCTCCTAAGGCAGTACGACAGGCACTTAAGACCAACAACTCCACCTTAGGCTTACTTAAGCCTAGTTTAGGCAACTGGTTAAGTTGCAGCTTGGTATCCCACAGCTGGATGTAGGAATTACTTGGCTTACCGGCTAAAAATTCACTATGGGTAGCCAAATGAACGATACCAAAGGGTTGTGAGGCACGAGCTTTTATCAAATTTGCTACGGTGAACGCTTCGTTAAGTAATGCCTTTCCTGACCACAGTTGTTCTGTAACCATCGATAACTCTACAGGAACTGCTGGTAATGGGTTTTTGTTCTTAAACTGGGATGCTCCCATCGCCAAGACTTGAAATTTCCTAATGTCTACATAGTTCATGTTGGTTAATGATAGAGTTGGCATCAAACCAAGGCTATATCGTTCTACAAGAAACCCAGTGCCATCATGAAGTGCTGCCATGGGTAAGGAGCGCAAACCAACGTCCATGATAAAGGCAAGATTATTTATTTTTTGGGCTTTTAGCTCCTGCTCTACTGGATCAATCAACCAACGATACAACTGCTGAGCCAAGGGTAGGTAGACATTTGCGCTTTCGAGATTGGTGATACTCCTGTGGAATTCCCGAGCAACAGAGAGAACTTGCGATCGCGTTGCTCCCTGCACCTGTTTTCGAATTACTGCTCCCGAAGCCGTAACGACTAGTAATTCCAGCTGTGTATCGAGATTTTCTTGCCAGTGTGACCTAGTCTTTTGCCGATTTTCCGTTCTCTCTCGTTCCGGTTTGGTTGACGTCAATCCTTTAGAATTGACTAGATTGCCCTTAGTAGTTTCCGGTTTAAATTCTGGTTTAAAGAAGAGGTAAATTAGGGCTGGTTTGAGTCCAGTAATATTTTCAATCTGGCGCAGGTGGGCTTGGGCTTCTTCCAGGGTGACTATGGGAGTGTTGCTAATGCCTAGATGTTTTTCAAAGGCATAGGTAAAGCCTCCCTCAAGTTGTTTAACATCAGCTTCAGCTTCTAGGGTAGATTTAGAGGATTTACTGGTAACTTGCTGTGGGACTGATTGTGCCAGTGATTGACTAATATTAGTACTATTAGTATTAGTAATCTCTGCTATAGTCTGTGGTGCTGGTTGATTGTAATAAATGTTGATTAAATTCGATTTAGGGGGAAAATTAACAAACTCAAGGTTTTTAAGATTATAATTAGGTTCTAATTTAGTATTTTTATGGTTTATTTGAGTGTATTCTGTTTTGGGAGCAATTGCCTGAGGCTTTGGTTGAGTAAGAATTGGTAAGAATTCAAGGGAATACTGATATAGTTGAGGGCGACTGGGGAATATATTAGCCGGATTTGAATAGGGATTGGTAGCCATTGCTTGACCTTGGCTAGTCGAATTTGAAATCACATCTTCAGCCATTGCTTGACCTTGGCTAGTCGAATTTGAAATCACATCTTCAGCCATTGCTTGACCTGCGCTAGTCGAAGAATTACCGAGCAAATTGGTAGCCATTGCTTGACCTGCGCTAGTCGAAGAATTCCCCAACAAATTGGTAGCCATTGCTTGACCTGCGCTAGTCGCATTTGAAGATGGCTCCCCAGTATTAATTTCTATATCACCTGAATCTGAGCTCGTTGAAGTCAAAAAGGATTCTGGTGGAAGAATGGTAGAATCACCTGTAGAAATAGCTCCCTCTGTACCATTAGTAATACTATTTCCCACCTCAAAGGGGGTTTGCCCGTTTCCCCCATGACTGATGGTGATTTTTCCTCCACCATCTCCCCCAACTGTAGCAATGCTGACTGCTGTTTCTTTGCCCTCGATTAAGGTGTCAAACGTCCCAGTGGCTCTAAAAAAACCTTCTGTGGTAATTTCCACATTGCCGCCTTTCCCATCAATACCACCTTGGGCATTGATCCAGCTAACCTGAATATTATCGCCATCGAGGGTAACATCCCCTCCCTTGCCAACTGTTGTTGATGAGTTAAGCTCTTCTGTGCTCAGAGCCTCAGACGCTGTGATTGTAATCGCTCCCCCATTTGTCTTGATATCACCTAGAGTGACATTAACGCCATTAATGGTGATATCTCCAGAAAAGTTCAGAGACACGTTAGGGGCGGTAATATCATTACTAGTATTCAGAACAATGTTGCCCAAAACTTGTTCTAGGGCATTCGCGCCAAGGGTAAAGCCAGATGTCCCCCCATCCCCCGACAAAATTTCCATCACATCAAAACCAAGGGGATTATCTGCTAGCTGCTGACCAGCAATCCCTGTCCCAGGTACAATACTAATGTTATTGTGGTCGAATGTAATCGTGCCGTTTTCACCAAGAGGGGCGGTGACATCAACTTTTGTGCCATCAAAGATTAAAGTCTGTTGGCTAGATATCTCAACTGTCCCAGCATCTGGGGACAATGGGGACAATGAAGTTTGCTCTCCAGCGCCACGGGCAGTAATCTCGCCATAGAATGCTGTGGTTTCCTCTGACCAGACAGTAACTCGACCTCCGTCTCTATCTGCCGCTTCTCCATCAGCCTTAATCAAGGAATCACCGCTGACAAAGGTGCGATTGGCATTTAAATTTACATTGTCTGGATTGTCTTGGGGGTGCTTCCCAATCCACACCTGGCCACCATTACCGCCGGAAGAGTCAATGGTGGCATTAATTACAGCAATGCGATCGCCTAATACTGTTACACTGCGTCGCCTAAGTTCTGGGCTGGAAACATCTAGGGTCCCCGAGACAATGGTTGTTCCTGTCTCAGTGGGAACTGTGGTGCCAGAATCTGTCAGCTGCACGGTTCCATTGGAATTGGCACTGAGTCCCGTCTCAATGCCTTGGGCTTGTCCTGTCAGTAGCTCTGGTATATCTAGTGCGGTAATTAATGGTTGCCCATTTGGTGTACGAGGGGGGTCAATCTCTAGATTCAACAAATTTCCAGATTGAGAAATCTTAACCAGACTTTCCCCTGGTACAGCAGCGATAGTAATATTGCCTCCCGGTGCCTTCACTTGCCCAGTGTTAATCACACTACCCCCGATCAAGGCGATAGTGCTATTGTCTGGCACTTCCAGCTCACCAGCGTTAATGATACTTCTTTGTTGGGCTAAATCAAAGGCAAAGCTAGTGGGGTCACCAATTAAGTTCTGGTAATTATTATTGTCACCAAAGGCATCAAACCAATTCCCGTCCTCAAAGCCAATCCCAGTCGCTGTGGTTGCTGTAAAGGAAGCAGGGACATTTATTCGAGCACCAGCCCCAAAAATAATTCCTGCTGGGTTCATTAAGTATAAGTTAGGGCTGCCACCGCTTGTGATTTTAATTAGACCATTAATAATTGAGGGATCACCGCCTACGACTCGTCCCAAAATATTCCTAACCTGGGGATTATTAGAGATAAAATTGGCAATCTGACCGGAATCGAGTCCAAATTCCTCAAAACTGTGGAACAGATTCGGTTTATCGCCACTAGAGAGGCTACCACCAGTAATATCGAAGCTTTGACCATTAGGAGTTACAATTGTCCCTGCACTGTCTTCTGCTGAGGTGATTTGTGCTATTGCTGGTAGCCCAGTTGGGGAGAGCAACATGGCTACCCCCCAGGGCATGACTTGAGCTAGAGATTTGCGGTTGAGGAATGAAGGAGAGATTGTTCGGTTAGAGCCTTGAGGAGGGAAAATCTTGCCCTCTAGGCGGCTCCACCGTCCTTGGTACTTAGAATAATTGCTGCGCTTGGGTTTTAATACCGGTTTCCCCATAATCTTCATAGCAACCCCCCCTAAGGTTCTCTGTCTAGTAGTCATGCAGTCTAGTAGTCATGCACCTAATTTGAAACAGCTGTAGCACCAATCCACTAAGGGAAGGCCATGGTAATTTTACTAATTTAAAACTAAATTAGCCATATTAAATTAGCGGTAGTGGTACACAAGTAGTGATTTTAGCTCCTGTTACTTTGACCAGACTGTAGCCAAATCACTACTTGTTGATCACTACCAAATTAGCCATCCTTAGTGATCACTGTTCACAGTAACAGAATAGGTGTAACTTATGGAATGTTCTGTCTAGCTGGCAACAACTAAATGGTTGTCTTGTGGTACATGTTGAGGTACTTCTGCCGGTAATCCTACCAGATCTTGGTACATATTGATATATTCCCTGGCTGACTTCTCCCAACTAAAGTCTTGGCTCATAGCTCGTTGCTGCAAACTCCGCCATTCTTTCTGGTAGCGGAAACCTTCCCAAGCCCGAACCATACAAGTATAAAAATCTAACGGTTCATAGCGGTCAAAGCAGTAACCGGTGCCAGTTTGCTTGATCGGATCATGGTGGGAAACGGTATCCACCAAACCCCCAGTACGTCGTACTATGGGGATACAGCCGTAACGCATAGCCAGCATTTGGCTAATCCCACAGGGTTCAAAGCGGGAAGGCATTAAGAATAGATCACTACCAGCATAGATGCGTCGAGCTAGAGGATCGTTATAGAGGATTTGAGCAGACATTCGTCCTGGATAGCGGGATGCGATTTCCCACAGTTGGGTTTCATAGTAGCGCTCTCCCGTACCTAGGACTAAAAATTGACAATCGGTGTAAGCTAGGAAACCCTGTAAAACTTGCACGAGCAGGTCAATCCCTTTCTGTTCCACTAAGCGGGAAACCATACTGATCACACAGGTATCCGGGTTGATGGCTAAGCCGACTTCTTTCTGGAGGGCTACTTTGTTTTTGCTGCGGATGTCGAGAGTATCTGCGGTGAAGTTGTGAGGAATGTAGTTATCGGTTTCGGGATTGTAACTTTCTGTATCAATACCATTGACAATTCCAACAGTTTTACCACTGATAAATGACAGCAAACCTTCTAAGGATTCACCGTATTCAGCCGTTTGGATTTGTTGAGCGTAGGTGGGAGAAACAGTATTTACCCGGTTAGCATACTGTACAGCTGCTGCCATAGTATTATGACCTTGCATATACCAGGGACACCAAGTAATTTCTTCTAAGCGCCAGCGCTGGGGGCCTTGATAAGCCAGGTTGTGAATTGTGAAAACTGTGCTGATATCTGATGATTGGTGCATCCAAACCGGAATCATGCCCGTGTGCCAATCATGGCAGTGAATAACATCAGGCTTCCAGTAGTTCCAAGCAAACTCAGCTGCACCATTGGCAAATAGGGTGAATCGCCAGTCTTCATCATCTCCAGAATAGATTTGGCGACCAGCAAAGGCAGCATGACCAAATAAATATAAGGGGACATCAGTCTTGGGTAGTAGGGTTTCAAACACATTGAAGTGTTGAAACATAGCATCACCGGACCACACTGGTTCCTCTGGAATCTCCATTTTATCGGGCAAAAAGCCGTAGTAAGGCATGAAAATTCGGACATCGGGTCCCAATTGCCTCAAGGTTTTGGGTAATGATCCCACTACATCCCCCATACCGCCAATTTTCGCGATGGGAGCTGCTTCCGCCGCAACGAATAGAATCTTCATCTGTTAGTTGTCAATTATTTGTTGTTAGTGCCTAGGAAATAGCTGCAAGCTTGAAGGATGAAGTGCATTTGATCAAGCCTGAAACATGGAGCAGAACTTTTCAGGAATTGACCTTTAACTCCTCTGTTGACTTGATCGAAGAACCTTCAGCTTTCCGGCTATCCTAGCTTACTCTAGCCTTCTGAAAAATTCTACGGTAAAAGAAAAAGGCTATGGCTTAAAAAACCTTTTCCTTAGCCTTTTCCTACACTAAAAGCGGCTTTGCGAAAATTATAAAATCTATAGCGTTTCGGACAGGAATTGGATTGAATTTTCAGCTATATTCCTATTCCCGCTCGATTTGAGCCAAAATTTCATCCAAAATCTCTTGTGCTCCCTGTTGTTTGAGCTGTTCGGCAAGTTCGAGTCCCAGATTTTCTGCTTGACTCTGCTCCCCTTGAATGGTATCTTTGACAAGTCTTTGCCCATCCACACTAGCCACTATAGCTGTTAGGGTTAGGGTATTGCCTTCCAACTGAGTGTCTACACCGATGGGAACTTGACAGCCACCTTCGAGCGCTCTTAATAATGACCGTTCCGCGTAACAGCGTTGAGCAGTGGGGGGATGTGCGATCGCATTGAGTAGTTCTAAGACTTCTTGATCATCCTCACGGCATTCAATTCCCAAAGCCCCTTGTCCCACAGCATGGAGTGAGATCTCTGGTGGTAAAATTTGGTGAATGCGATCGCTCATGTCCAGTCGTTGTAGCCCAGCTACTGCTAAAATTAGTGCATCGTAGTCACCAGCATCCAGTTTGGCCAGTCTGGTGTTTAGGTTCCCTCTAACATCTTTAAAACTCAGATGGGGAAAATGGTAGCGCAGCTGAGCCAGCCGTCTGAGGGAGGAGGTTCCAATTATCGAGCCTTCTGGCAACGTTTCTATCTGTTTATCTTGGTGCTTTTGGTGCATTACTAAAGCATCTGCGGGGTTCTCCCGTTCTGTGACGCACCCTAACACCAACCCTTCTGGCAATTTGGTGGGCAAGTCTTTGAGGGAATGCACCGCAAAATCGATCTCATCCCTAAGCATTCCCAATTCCAGTTCCTTAGTGAATAACCCTTTATCCCCAATCTTAGATAAAGCCACATCCAGGATTTTATCTCCGTGGGTACTCATGGTCTGGACTTCAAACTCTCGGTCTGGAAAATGTTTTTTCAGTTGCTCTTGTACCCAGTAAGTCTGAATCAGAGCAAGTTGGCTTTTCCGAGAACCGATGCGAATTGTCCGGGCAGGACTGGTAACGGTAGAGGTCATAGGGCTGTCAATTTCTACAAGGCAGATCAATTTACTTGTTCTAGACTACCGCAGAAGGTGACGTTTCCCTTTCCGTTTCTGTCATTAGCTAGTTGTCATTTGTCATTTGTCAAAAACTAAGGTGTAGTATATAGCATTTCTGTAAGCTATCAGCTATCAGCGTGTCGCGTATCAGCTATCAGCTTTGGAATAAAACAAGTAAGCATTGGAATAATGCTGAGTTATAGCAGAAGTCAGAAGTCAGAAGTCAGAAGTCAGAAGTCAGAAGTCAAACTCTTGCGCTTACTTAGGTTTGAGACTTTTGTCATGTCCGCGCCTGCCCTGGCGACTGCTATACCTCAAGCGCGTCGTTCGCACAGCGTGGCCAAACGCGCCCCGCGTGGCCAAAGCCTGTGCCACAAAGCACCTCAAGTAGCGTGAGCCTTTAGCTCACGGCTGACCGCTGACCTCTGTTGGCTGAATGCTTATCTCATAACTCTATATCTCATCTACTTGAGTGGTGGGATGAGTTCACTTTTATCAGCAACGCCAAACAAAATTTTTTCAGTGATAGTATCCAAAGAGACATCAGATATTTGTAAAGAATTGTATAGTCGTTATATTGAAATATAAGTTCACAGGAAATTTTAAGTTATTTATATTATTGTTGTACTAATTGGTTGAGGTGCAGTGTAATTGACTTAATCGGGAAGAGGTAAATGGTGGGAGGGAATAAAAGATGGAAATTAAAACTAAAATTTCGAAATTTTTCCTAAATTTTGCCACTTTTCTATTGATTCTCTAAATTTGACTTCTATAACCACAACTGCCCCAGAAACTAAGTCATCTTCGATGGGTTGTGTAGGTAGTTAACAGGTTGACCCGAAAATATTTCCTTTACACCCACAAAAATTCCTCCCCTAACACGGTTTTATCCTGACTTAATCAGGGTGCTCGCTACATTCGCGCTTGATTTAACATTGATTATTTAATAGTAGGTCACGTCGCCTGCGGTTGCTAGATAAACCCAGAGTGAGAGGCTGATGGGTGATTAAAAGTTAAAGATTTGCAAATAAATATTGCAGGAATTTAAGCAATGCCAAGTTTCAAGACTGATAACCCCTGTATACGAGTTGGTATATTGCATTCCTTAAGAGGTACTATGGCAATTAGCGAAGCCCCCCTGGTGGAAGCTGAGCTGATGGCGATCGCAGAAATTAACCAAACCGGAGGAGTTCTTGGTCAACCTATCGAAGCGATCGTTGAGGATGGCGCATCGAACTCAGCGGAATTTGAGAGCAAGGCCAGAAAACTGATTCAACAGGATCAGGTAGCCACAGTCTTTGGCTGCTGGACGTCTGCTTCTCGTAAGGCAGTTTTGCCTGTATTCGAGGTGTTAAATTCTCTGCTATGGTACCCCCTACAATATGAGGGTCTGGAATGTTCCCCCAATATTTTTTATACCGGGTCTTGTCCAAATCAACAAATTGAGCCAGCGGTGAACTGGCTGGTGAAAAATTACGGTAAGCGATTTTATCTGATCGGTAGCGACTATATTTTCCCCCTGACTGCCAACAAGATTATTAAAGCGCAACTGAAACAACTGGGGGGGACAGTGGTTGGGGAAGATTACATGGCTCTAGGCACTCAAGATATGGGTGAGGTGATCACCAAAATTAAACAGGTTCAACCAGATGTGGTCTTCAACACCCTCAATGGTGACAGTAATGTAGCCTTCTATCGCCAGTACAAATCCTCTGGAATTAGAGCTGATGAGATTCCGATTATGGCAGTGAGTGTGGCTGAGGCGGAACTCCAAAGGATAGGGGATACAGCGGCGGGACATTATGCCAGCTGGAGCTATTTCCAGAGTCTGAACACTCCTAATAATCAACGGTTTGTCCAGAATTTTCAGCGTCGTTACGGAGCTAACCGAGTGACTAGTGACCCCATTGAAGCCGCCTACGCCCAGGTTTACCTTTGGAAACAAGCCGTGGAATCCGCTCAATCATTTGAAGTAGACCGGGTACGGGTGGCAGCTTATGGTCAGAAATTTGATGCTCCGGGAGGATTAGTCCAAATCGAACCGAATCACCATATTGCCAAAAAATGCCGGATTGGGCGGATTTTGCCTACTGGACAATTTGAAATTGTGTTTACCAGTGAACGTCCGATTAAACCCCTACCCTGGTTAGGGGTTGAAACCTATAACTGTGCCTGTGATACACAAACTCACCAATACAATGGGTCGGCTAGGGCCACACCATTGATCGAACCCTACAGCACAAATGTGGTGATTGAATTATTGGCTGAGGTGGCTCAATGGATTGAAAAAGCTAGGTCTTTCGAGACCAATGCACAAGTATTAGAAATGGCAACGGCACAGTTGAAACATGAAATAGTTGAGCGGCAACGAATTGAAGCAAAACTCCAGAAAGCGTTCGATGAGCTAGAGCTAAAGGTTGAACAACGCACAGCTGACTTAAAAGCATCTAATGCTCAGCTAATTACGGAGGTGCGAGAGCGTCAGCAAGCTCAAGAAGAACTCAGGGCAGCTAAAGATCAGTTAAAGGCCGTGTTGGAAGCGGTACCGGGGATTGTCTCTTGGATTAGTTCGGATTTGCGCTACTTGGGTGTGAATCGCCATTTAGCCAAAACGTTTCACTTGCCCTCAGAGGGGTTTGTGGGTCAAGACATTGGGTTTCTTGAGGCTAGCTCAGAGTTTAATGACTTTGTCAAGGAGTTTTTTGCCAGCCCAGAGCAAGATGCTTGCCGAGAGGTCTTGGCTATTGTTAATGACGAAAAGCACAATTATTTAATTGTTGCCCAGAAGTACAATCAAGGCTCAGCTGCTTTCACCGTTGGGATTGATATTACCGAACGTCAGCAGGCCCTTGAGGACCTGCGCAAGACCAAAGATCAGTTACAGGCAGTTTTAGGCGCAGTACCAGGGATTGTTTCTTGGATTAGCTCGGATTTGCAATACCTAGGTGTGAATCACCATTTAGCCAAAACGTTTCACTTGCCCCCAGAGGCTTTTGTGGGTCAAGACATTGGGTTTCTTGAGGCTAGCTCAGAGTTTAATGACTTTGTCAAGGAGTTTTTTGCTAGCTCAGAGCAAGATGCTTGCCGAGAGGTGTCGGCTATCGTCAATAACGAAAAGCACAATTATGTGATTGTTGCCCAGAAGTACCATCAAGGCTCAGTTGCTTTCACTATTGGGATTGATATTACCGAGCGTCGGCAAGCTGAAGAAGCCCTGAGGCAAGCTGAAGCGAAATATCGCAATATCTTTGAAAATGCTGTAGAAGGTATCTTCCAAACCACCCCCTCAGGACGTTACCTCAGTGCTAACCCAGCTTTAGCTCGTATCTATGGTTATGAGTCCCCAGAAGTATTAATTAATACTGTCACGAATATTGAGCAGCAACTTTATGTTGATCCGAACCGTCGCTCCCAATTCATCCAGTTATTGGAAGAAAATCCTACCTTAGTGGATTTCGAGTCCCAAGTCTATCGCCAGGATGGCAGTTTGACTTGGATTTGCGAAAATGCCCGTGCCATTAAAGATGAAGATGGCAATCTGCTGTATTACGAAGGTACTGTAGAAGACATCTCTGAGCGTAAGCAAGCTCAGGAAGCCTTGCAAAAAGCCAATGAAGTGTTAGAAACCCGAGTGGAGGAACGAACAGCAGCACTACGGGACGCCAATCATCAACTACGGATTGAGATTGTAGAGCGCAAGCACATCGAAGCAGCACTACGTAAATCCGAAGCTGAGTTGCGGGTACTGTTTGGGGCGATGACAGATGTGATTACCGTTTTTGATGCTCAAGGACGATACATGAAAGTAGTCTCGACCAATTCTGAGGTTTTATATAGTCCAACGACCGAACTACTTGGTAAGAGTGTCTACGAGGTTTTTCCCCCCAAGCAAGCTGAACTTTTTGTCACCCATATCCGGCAAGTCTTAGATACTAAACAAACCCTGAATATAGAATACAGTTTACCTATAGGACATTATCAAGTAGGAAGTATTAAGGATGAAATTAGTTCTAACTCAGACTTGAATGGCCACAAACTTTCGGACTTCGATTCCAAGAATATAGGGCATCACAC
Organism: Moorena sp. SIO4A5; assembly: GCF_010672005.1. Taxonomy (NCBI): domain Bacteria; kingdom Bacillati; phylum Cyanobacteriota; class Cyanophyceae; order Coleofasciculales; family Coleofasciculaceae; genus Moorena; species Moorena sp. SIO4A5. Next base: position 27,383 of record NZ_JAAHHZ010000004.1, read on the forward strand.
TAACAACTATTATCACAATTCATCCGATTATGAAAAATTTTCGGAATTCAATGGCCAAAAGCTAGTGGGGCAAACTGAAAAACCCTTTCATACTTCACACTTTAGAGGTGATAATTCCCAGGTGTGGTTTGCTGCGAGTGTCTCACCCCTGCCAAACAATTGTGTGATTTGGGTCGCTCGTAATATTACGGAGCGCAAACGGGTTCTAGATGCACTCCAGGAAGCTGAAGAGAAGTATCGTAGCATCTTTGAAAATGCCGCTGAGGGGATTTTTCAGATTACATCGAATGGGCAGTACCTGAGTGTCAATCCAGCTTTAGCTCGGATGTATGGCTACTCTTGCCCAGAAGAAATAGTTACTAAAGTGACCGATATTAAACAGCAACTTTATGTCAACCCCAACAGCTATGCTGAGTTTATTGCTGCGGTTGAGGAGCATGGTGCTATCTCGGATTTTGAAGCTAGGGTTTATCGACAAGATGGCCAAATCATCTGGACATCCCAGAATGCTCGTGTTGTGCGTGATGCTCAAGGGAAACTACTGTACTACGAAGGCACTGTAGCCGACATTACCAAGGGCAAACAGGCAGAAGCAGCGCTGAGAGCTGAACAAGAAAAGTCGGAACACTTGTTGTTGAATATTTTACCTCACTCCATCGCCCAACGATTAAAACAAGAGCCAAAAGCTATTGCGAATCGCTTTGAGGAAGTAACAATTCTGTTTGCTGATATTGTGGAGTTTACCAAGCTTTCTGCTCGCATCTCTCCCACAGAATTGGTTAATCTACTTAATCAAATTTTCTCAAGCTTTGACCAACTAGCGCAGCACCATGGATTAGAAAAAATTAAGACTATTGGAGATGCCTACATGGTTGTTGGTGGTCTACCAAACCCTAGGGATGACCATCCAGAAGCGATCGCAAACATGGCATTGGATCTGCAACAGGAAATTACTCGTTTCCAGCGGGATGATGGAGAACCATTCCGCCTGCGCATCGGGATTAACACTGGTCCTGTGGTAGCTGGGGTGATCGGTATCCAGAAGTTTATTTATGATTTGTGGGGGGATGCGGTTAATGTGGCATCTCGGATGGACTCTCAAGGGGAACCTGGGAGAATTCAAGTTACTGCTGCCACTTACGAGCGTTTAAGAGACAAGTATTTGTTTGAAGAGCGAGGAATTATTAATGTGAAGGGCAAAGGAGAGATGATCACCTATTGGCTGACTGGGCGAAAGTAAGTGATTGTGGAAGGTTGTTCGCTCTTGGCGTCCGAAGTAGGGTGGGTTGAGGGTTGTTCGCGTAGCGTGGCCAAAGGCCAAGGTTGAGGGTTGACCCCCTGCCGATCTTTGGGAGGATCAAAGCTTTAGTGTTAACTAGCAATTACCTGATTCATCTTCCATCGGCCTCTGCTCTATATATTTTTTTTGACTTTTTTGTAAAAACGTTTCACCAACATGCTAGCATTTTAAGCTTTGCTTGTCAGTAAATACACTTTGACACATCGTGCCGGTTTTTTGTGAAAGAGTTTGTCCAAAATTCATCCCACACTCAAAACGAAGTGTTGAGATGTGGGATGAATTTTGGCGGAAGCTAAGAAAGGGATAAGCTGTCTGTCACTATCCAGAATTCCAATAGGAATGCTGTATTATATAGTGTAATAGCCGGTGAAGCAAGTGTTTAATTTTAATTACAAATGACGAAATCAGTGTTGTGGTCAATTGCCCTATTTTCAATTGCCCTATCTGTACCTTTAGTCTTATCGAAATCCCTGTCACCTGGCTCTGAGTTAGAAACATCTTCCTCAACGTCTTCTGCTCCAAATTCCCCAGATCAAGTTTCCCCTGAGTCGGATGGGTTGGCTAACTCAGAGGATACTCCCACATCCGAACTAACATCTACCGCCACAGATCCAACACCATCCCCATCTCCTACCCCCAAGGATGAGAATTCCACTGTCTCTAAGTCACCACCCTCACCAACCCTAGCCCAAACTAAAGCTACCGAAGCATCAACCTCTAGCAAGCAAGACACGAAACAATCTACTGCTACTACTAAGGATAAATCCCAGGATAAATCAGATCAATCAGCCAAGACTGAGTCTTATAATCATAACAACCAGCCGCCCAGCCAGTCTGAAGGAGCTACCAAAAATCAGCAACCAGCACCAAAGCCATTGAATGATGCTCCCATCCTAGAAATGCGAGTTGCTGTAGCCAATGGTGTTAAGTCTCTGGTAGTGGCTACTTCAACACCGGGTGAGTTGCTAGATGCTAGGGGTCAGCCCCTGGGTAAACTAACGGCCAATCAGGGAAGTAATGTAAAACCATTAGGGGACTATATTCAAATTGGTAACTATAAGACCCCCGCAGGGCTTTGGGTGAAGCCAACTAACGGAGGGTATGTATTAGTGGGAAATCGCTGGTATCGAGGGGATTTGCTATTGATTTCTAAGGGAGATAGCATCTTGGCAGTAAACTACGTTGACCTTGAGCTTTACCTGACTTCGGTGGTGGGAGCGGAAGTGTATCCTAGTTGGCCAATGGCAGCTCTGAAAGCACAAGCCATTGCTGCTCGCTCCTATGCTTTGGTTCATGCGATTCGACCTGCTAGTAAGTTCTATGATTTGGGAAACACTCAGCGTTGGCAAGTTTACAAAGGAATCAAATATGAGTGGAACACCACGGCTCAGGCAGTTCAAGAAACTCGCGGCATTTTTCTAAGTTACAAAGGTGGGGTGGTAGAATCCTTGTACGCGGCTTCTGACCATATTGTCAAAAATGTATTTGGTGGTCAGGGTATGAGTCAAACCGGAGCTCGTGACTTGGCTAAGCAGGGTTACACCTATCAAGAAATTTTAGGCAACTATTATCCAGGCACTAGTTTGGCTTGGATTGATACTGTTGAAGCGGATTACGATTAGAGTTCTGTGCCAATTGAGCAACCCTATTCTGGAAATATGTGGATAGAATAGATATTTTGTTGTTTTCCACAGGGTGAAACTATCATGAGCCGTGCTGAAAAAGTTGTTCTAGCATATTCCGGTGGCGTAGATACGTCGGTTTGTATCCCTTATCTTAAAGAAGAATGGGGAGTAAAGGAGGTGATCACCCTAGCGGCAAATTTAGGTCAGGGAGATGAACTAGAACCAATCAGACAAAAAGCCTTGGACGCTGGGGCAACAGAATCCTTGGTTGCTGATGCGACCTACACCTTTGTCAAGGACTATGCGTTTCCAGCCATTCAGGCTAATGCTCTTTATGAAAGTCGCTATCCCCTCTCTACTGCTCTGGCTCGTCCCCTGATTGCTAAATTATTGGTGGAGGCTGCTGAAAAATACGGTGCAGATGCGGTAGCTCATGGTTGTACCGGTAAGGGCAATGACCAAGTGCGTTTTGATGTGTCGATTATCGCCCTTAACCCCAACTTGAAAATATTGGCACCAGCTAGGGAGTGGGGTTTCTCTCGTGAAGATGCGATCGCATATGGTGAGCGCTTTGGTATTCCCTCACCAGTGAAAAAGTCTTCCCCCTACAGCATTGACCGTAACCTGTTAGGGCGGAGTATTGAAGCGGGGGTGCTTGAAGATCCGATGGTAGAACCACCAGAGGAAGTTTATGCCATGACAAAAGCGATCGCAAATACACCAGACGAGCCAGAGTATATTGAAATCGGCTTTGAGCGAGGTATTCCCACTATTCTTAACGGTAATCTCCTTGACCCCGTGACTTTGATTAGTCAACTCAACGAGTTAGCTGGCAATCACGGTGTGGGACGGATTGACATGGTTGAGAACCGGGTAGTTGGTATCAAAAGCCGAGAAATTTACGAAACACCAGCCCTATCGGTGTTGATCCAAGCTCATCGTGACTTGGAAAGTCTGACTTTGACTGCTGATGTTACCCAGTACAAGCGAGGGATTGAAGACACCTACAGTCAAATGGTCTACAAAGGCTTGTGGTACAGTCCCCTTAAGGATGCTTTGGATGCTTTCATTCAAAAAACCCAGGAGCGGGTATCCGGTACAGTCAAGATTAAACTTTTCAAGGGTAATGCCATAATTGTAGGACGTCAGTCAGAGAATTCTCTCTACACTCCGGAACTAGCTACCTACACCTCGGAAGACCAGTTTGACCACAAGGCCGCTGAGGGTTTCATCTACTTGTGGGGATTACCAACTCGGGTGTGGTCAGCAAAAACCAGGAGTTAGGAATTTTGCGTTACGGTAATTGGGTTAAGGTAATCCTTAACTACCAATTACCGATTACCGTTTGCCAATTTAAACTAATCCCCCATCTCCAATTTCTGCCTACGAGACTCAAACCATTTAGGAACAACAATCGAGCCAATCACCAAGATCAGAGCAACAATCGCAAATTTAGATACCGAAGAGATTAATAGCTCCAGAGGTATCAAGCGTCCGCAAAAGTAGGATAAACTCACCATCACTGATGCCCAGATCGTAGCACCAGCTAAATTGAATAATATAAATTTCGGGTAAGGCATCTGAACAATCCCTGCCATTGGACCAGCAAAGATCCGCAGTATTGCCACAAATCGACCAAAAAAAACGGCCTTAGCAGCGTTCTTACGAAATTCGGTTTTAGCCTCTGTCAGTTGTGCTTCTGTGATCCGGACTAAACCCCCAATTCGCAGTAGTAAGGGCCAACCACCGATTTTCCCAATCCAGTAACCACAGTTATCTCCTAAGACAGCACCAGCGATCGCAGAGCATAGGACTACCCAATAATTGAGTTCGCCGCTACCTGCACCGAAGCCACCTACCAGGGTAATGGTTTCTCCCGGTATGGGAACCCCAGCGTTTTCCAGGGCAATCCCAAAAAAAACTGCCCAGTAGCCATAGTCCTTAGCTATGTCCTGGACTGTTTCCAACGATAAAAGCTCAAAAGACATCCAGCGTTACAAAAATTAATACTTTTTAATATTTTGGCTCGATCGTGTCTTTTGTGTCAATTAAAGCAGTATTATAGAAAATACTGGACAAACACAACCAGAACCAATTCGAGCTTTTATCAAAAGCTTGCTCGGTTAAATTAAAACTTGACTGGCGATGAATCCCATGCTGATCTTAGCTACAGAGTGGAGCTTATCGCCAGAATACCTAAAATTCACAATCCCATCAGGTGGGTACCAGTTCACCAGGACGAAGCTTTGCCCACTTCCCAGTTTCCTGCTTAAAGCTATTACACCCCACAACGTCCCATTCCATTTCGATTATATCTTCAGTAGAACGGATATTGACATTGATGGTGGGCTCAACCGCTTCAAAGTTGGGAGATTCCGTCAGGTGAGGTACCTGATGCTGGGTTTCCACAGCATGGTATGTAGTACACCGGTCTACGTAGTGGCAGTTAATGCAAATACACATTGCTTAAACTCCATTTCCTTTATTTTAGCATAGCTCAATTCAGAAATTTATTAGCTAGCTTATAATATCAAATACTTAAGTATTGGCTACTCTGTTTGCTACTTTTATAAAGTTATATGTTCGAGTTTACCACAATTGATATATAGTATTATTTCTGAGATTTCAGAAAATGACTAATGACTAATTACCAAACTGCTATATCACCCCAAAATTGGCCGTTTAACTGGGAGTTACTCCCTTCTGAGGCTTGCTTGGTGGGTGGTGCGGTTAGGGATGCTCTGATCAACCGACAGTCGGATTACTTAGACTTAGACTTTGTTTTACCCACTAAAGCAGTACGGACAGCAAGCAAGCTGGCAAGACGTTATAAGGCCGGATTTGTGGTTTTGGATGCCCAGCGTCAAATAGCTAGGGTAGTGTTTGGCAACGCAACAGTTGACTTTGCTCAACAGGACGGGGATAGCTTAGAGGCTGACTTACATAGGCGGGATTATACGATTAATGCGATCGCATTTAATCCCCACACCAAGGAATTCATTGATCCATTACAAGGTATCTTGGATTGCCGTAAAGGGATAATCCGGATGGTGTCACCAGAAAACTTACAAAATGACCCATTACGATTACTGCGGGCTTATCGACAAGCTGCTCAGTTGGGTTTTCAGATTGACCCAGCCACCCAATCAGTGCTAAGAAAGGTAGCACCATTATTGAGCCAAATCGCAGCAGAACGGGTACGGACAGAATTGGGCTATCTCCTCAAGTCTCCTCAGGGTGTACCTTGGCTAAAAGCGGCCTGGGAGGATAATGTATTACGACCATGGCTGCCTGATGCCACCGCTGAATCTTTCGAGTACATGACAGCAATTAACCCATCCGCGATGGTACTGGCAGAAACCTGGCCTAAGCTTGGGGTGGAATTGAACTTAAAGGTGACTAAGCATTCTTTATCGTTGCTAAATTTGGCTAAGCTAGCAAATTTATTATCATCAATACCAGCAGTTGCTGAACAACAGCTGTTAGCTCTAAAGTACTCTCGTGTTCAGACTCGAATAGTAGTCAGGGCAATCCAACATTTGCCCCAATTGCTGTCTTATACTACTGCCAAGGATATCCCATTACGGGACCAGTATTTCTTCTTTCTTAACGTTGGAGCTGTCTTTCCTGTGGTAGCGCTTTTGGCAGTTGCCAGGGGCATGGCTGTGGATACTATAGCACCCTTGATTGAGCACTATTTGAATCCCAATGACCAGGTTGCCCATCCCACACCACTGGTTACTGGTAAAGATTTAATCAAGTCTCTTAAGTTATCCCCTAGTTCTAAAATTGGTGAGTTACTGACTGAGATTCAACTTGCACGGATTGAGGGCAATATCGATAGTATTAAAGGTGCTCTGGAATTTGCCGCAAAGCTGGACTCAATCAACTGTGGCTCTGAAGACAAAAACAAATAACACATGATATTAAATCCGATTAACTTATTATCATAAGCTATCAGCTATCAGCTATCAGCTATCAGCTATCAGCTATCAGCTATCAGCTATCAGTTATCAGCTTATGGGCTATGGACAGGCTACTTGAGGTGCTTATGGGCATAGGGTAAGCAAAGGGAAGAGCTTTTGAATAAAACAGGTAAGCATTAGTTTAATCTGAGTTATGGAAAGCTGTTCGCGTAGGGTGAGCTTTTAGCTCACGGCTGACGGCTGACGGCTGACCGCTGACCGCTGAATGCTTACATCAGCAGTCATTTTGACCGCCGATTGATAATTCGATCCACAATAAAAGCAAAAATCGTAGCAAGGACAACACCAATCAAAACATGAAATAGCACAAACCATAAAGTGTAACTCAAGCAAGGCTGGAGTCCAGCTTCAGGACAATCATCTAAGGATCCCTTCCATTCTAGTGTGCTCAAGATCGCTTCTAGAGGTTGTTTAGCGTCGCTTTGGGACGAAATACTACTGACCGCTAGGCCAGTACCCACGAAGGTGATCCAAAGTTGTAGTCTTTTCTCCTGTTTATCAGCTTCTTTGTCTCGGGCTCGATCAGCCTCTTCCTTATCTCTGAGGGCTTTTTCCAAAGCGCGATCGCGTTCTGCTTGTTCAATTTCCACAATACCTCTGATTGAGGAAATCGCTTTGTCTAATAGGCCAGAACTATGTCCAAAATAGCTTAAGTTTATTTTAATTTGCTCTTGATAAGTATGGCTTATTTTATCAGAAAATACTGACAAAATCCTTAAATCATCCTTTGGTAATTTTTCTTGAAGTTGTTGAAGCTTTTCGGAATAATTTTGAGCATTAATCTTGATTGTCAAGCTATAGCTTTCTAACTGTCCCAGCAAGTCTGAATAGTTCAAGTCTAGCTTCGGCAGTATTCTCAGCTTATGCTTAAAGTCCAACAGTTCTGCTTCAGATAATGATCTCTGATTATCTTGACTTTGAGCTGTGGCACAGGCTTCCAGCCTGTGATCTGTCGTTTTATCTTGACTTTGAGTCGTGGCACAGGCTTCTAGCCTGTGATCTGTCGTTTTATCTTGACTTTGAGTCGTGGCACAGGCTTCTAGCCTGTGATCTGTCGTTTTATCTTGACTTTGAGTCGTGGCACAGGCTTCCAGCCTGTGATCTGTCGTTTTATCTTGACTTTGAGTCGTGGCATAGGCTTCCAGCCTGTGACCTGTCGTTTCATTGATTATTTTTTTGATATCTTGATATTGTTGTTTAACATCACTATACACCTCCCGGCTGATTTGATAAGCTCGAATAACTTTTTGGCGATAAAAAAATAAATCAATAAAGTTTTGATAAAACCAGCAAAAATTTTCGTCAGCTCGGGCACTATAGTTGCCATTCACCTCTTCTCCTAAAAATAGCCAAACAAAAATTTGGCCATAGTCTTGAGATTGATCGGGAATGCCATATTCAAAAATTGGACTATCAAATAATTGACCTTCTTGATACAGCGGTGGACAGTTATCCTTATCCTTTTCTCCCAGAAAATTCTGCACACACTGATCAGCTATCTCTTTCCATACATGGGAATCTTGCTGATGCTTCTGGGGTAGCCAAGCAGTTAGTAACAGAATTTGTCCTAGGGAACTGTTAATGTTACTGTTAATTTTACTGGGAAGAAAGCACTGGTCTGGATTAAAATAGTTGAATACAGTCAGGTCTACGTCTTCAGTTTTCTGATTATTCTCAACTTCAGGAATCCGAATATTCAAACCGAGAGCATAACTATCATAGATCTGGAGTGGACAAGCTTGACCAGTAATCCTTATTCCTTTGCCATTCTTCAGAGATAATTTTCCCTCCAACGGTAAGAGAATATTATCAGTTGTGGATCCTTTTAGTAAAGCAATGCGGGAACCTTCGGCAACGTCTCTCAGGTCTAGCTTATCTTGAATTTGAAATTTAGCACAAATCTGATCGTACTTGTGCCAAAGTAGTTTGCTGTTATAGTCGGTGTCTGGTTGGGAATCACTACTAGATGCATTCCTAAGATGGAAGGCAAAGAGATGAATATTAGGTGCGTAGATTTTATGAGTCATTGTTTGAGATTTTTAGTAAGCATTCAGGCGTCAGCCGTCAGCTGTCAGCTGAATGCTTATTTTATTCAATAGCTGTTCGCGTAGCGTGCGCGTAGCGCATAAGCTGATAGCTGATAGCTGATAGCTTACCTGACGGCTGACGGCTGATAGCTCAATGCTTACCCTTGTTTTGATTGCTGACTCTTGTCTTGATCCTGTTGATTAGTTTTAGCTTTAATAACTTCTTGGTTGGTTTGTCGCAGTTCAAATAGATTTTGAAGAATACTTGCTTCGGAATTAGACGGAAGCTTGGGCGAATTCTTTAATTCCTTATTAGTTTCAGCAAATGGGCGTAGAGTATCTCTGACTTCTGTATGGGTTTGTAACCAATTAGTTAGTATCTGATCTAATTCAGCTTCTGTTGGAGTGTCTAAAGTTACTAAAAGTTGGTCTAAGTCTTGCAAGTCTATAAGTTCAAATTTTTTCGAGTGAGTTTTTAGTGCTTGCGTAAAAGCTTGAATAATTCTTGAAATTTCCATTTTTTTTGTTTAGGTAACTAAAAATATTATTGTCCAATGGCGCAGTAAGCCGCCCAATAATAAGGATAATAAAAGGGTTTTTCTTCACGGTTAAAGAACCGGAGTACTTTCTTAATTTTCTTATTAAAATTATTATCCAATTTCAACTCTTGAGTTAACTGTTTAGCCCAATCTAGTAAGTCCTGTACAGTGGCATCCCGCAGCCAGAGTTGGGATTGATTCAGGGCAAGTGCTAAGGACATCGGCTCTCGCAGATTCTGATAAAATTTAATCATCAACAACGCCGTAGATAAATCCTCTACCCTCCACAGGCTACTAACAACTGCTGGACTTCCGGCAACTAGGAAACCACTGGGTAAACCAATGTATTCATCGCTGGTGTTATTAAAATCGATTAATCCTGTTTCGCAAGCAGAAAGGGTAACAAGGCGACATTGTTCTAATTGTAACTCAAAGACTTCATCGATAGTCAGACATTGCTCTAGGTCAAATACTTCCTCTTCACTTATTCGTAAATAGCGCTCCGAATTGGGTTCAGCAGATGCCGGTTTCTGGGCATTGGCCAGGATTAGAGCCGATTTCCGTGGTTCTTGGTAATTAAAGTAACCGTGACAGCTAAAATGGACAACGTGGAATGTGTTGAAAACTTTGCTATCTATGGCGGCTTTGGTGGCAGCGTTTTCCACCAGAACTTCTGTATCTGGTGGTGAATTGAAGTAGCCTTTAATTACTTCTACTTCTAGGTTAGTGTAAACTAAATCAGCACTGGGATTTTGGACGGCAAACAGATGGGTAAAGTTGGGGCGTTTTCTGGTTTGAGCAAGTTGGAGTAGTTGACAGCTAGGAGCGTAACTTACCCCTGCTGGAAACTGTTCCATTAGAATTTGAGATGTAGCTTCTCCCTGCTTACTGGTAATCGGTAAAGCATGAAGGGGCAACAAATGTAAATACCGATGGGGGATTAAAATTAAGCGATCGCACCTTTCGGTAATCTGCTCAATGATGTCATCAATGGACAGAATATCAGCCAACTCATGTAGGCGGTTACTCAGGTCGTTTTGCCAATTATTTTTATTGATTTTATCAGCTTTGTAATCTCGTAAATACTCATCTTTCCAATTTACAAATTTGTCTAAGTCTTGTGGCTCAGATTGCCAAACTATTGGCTGTTGAGTTTGACCGGTAAAGATAAACGTGAGCAGTTTATCCCCTGTAATGTAAAATTCTACAATAGCAGTGTGGTCATCTAAATTGTTCTTAAATTGCTTAAACTTAAACCTAGAACCGATAGGTAAATATTGGTATTGTAAATCATTACGCTGCTTTCGCAACTGTTGGAGATGTTGTGCTAAGACTTTTGGATTGTCAGCGTTACCCTGTTGGATTTCGTACTGACCTGCTGCTATTTCATCCCTGTATTGTTCTAGTTTAGTAACAACTTCTGGGTGAAAGATGGTTTTCAGGTCACGGCTGAGAATCTTGTCAACTAAATTCTGGGTTTTGCTCCGTTCAACATATTCAATGGCTGCGGTGATATTATTTAACTCTAGGCAAACTTCCACCATGCCTAGATAGCTTCGGTTGTACTTTTCAGCTAGTTTGGTTTTGTAGTCTTCTACTCCAGAACCAGAAATAATTTCATCTCGCAGGAATTCCACTGTTTCAATGGCAGCATCAAAAGCCTTGTAAGCTTCAGGGAAATTTTGAGCATCTTGGTAAGCCAAACCAAGGTTATTGTTAGTATCTAGATAGTCTCGGGGAAAGCTCTCACGGGTGCTTACTTCTAAAGCCAATTGGTAGCAAGCGATGGCAACTTCTAGGTTTTGTGCTTTCTCACCTTCGATTCTTTGAGCGTAAGCTTCACCGAGATTGTTTTGAGTCATTGCCCAATCAATAGGAAACGCCTCACGGGTGCTTACTTCTAAAGCCAATTGGTAGCAAGCGATCGCATCTTCTAGGTTTTGTGCTTTCTCACCTTCGATTCTGTATAAGTAAGCAATACCGAGATTGTTTTGAGTCGATGCCCAATCAATAGGAAACGCCTCACGGGTGCTTACTTCTAAAGCCAATTGGTAGCAAGCGATGGCAACTTCTAGGTTTTGTGCTTTCTCACCTTCGATTCTTTGAGCGTAAGCAATACCGAGATTGTTTTGAGTCGTTGCCCAATCAATAGGAAACGCCTCACGGGTGCTTACTTCTAAAGCCAATTGGTAGCAAGCGATCGCATCTTCTAGGTTTTGTGCTTTCTCACCTTCGATTCTGTATAAGTAAGCAATACCGAGATTGTTTTGAGTCGATGCCCAATCAATAGGAAACGCCTCACGGGTGCGTACTTCTAAAGCCAATTGGTAGCAAGCGATGGCATCTTCTAGGTTTTGTGCTTTCTCACCTTCGATTCTGTATAAGTAAGCAATACCGAGATTGTTTTGAGTCGATGCCCAATCAATAGGAAACGCCTCACGGGTGCGTACTTCTAAAGCCAATTGGTAGCAAGCGATCGCATCTTCTAGGTTTTGTGCTTTCTCACCTTCGATTCTTTGAGCGTAAGCAGCACCGAGATTATTTTGAGTCGTTGCCCAATCAATAGGAAACGCCTCACGGGTGCTTACTTCTAAAGCCAATTGGTAGCAAGCGATCGCATCTTCTAGGTTTTGTGCTTTCTCACCTTCGATTCTGTATAAGTAAGCATTACCGAGATTGTTTTGAGTCGATGCCCAATCAATAGGAAACGCCTCACGGGTGCGTACTTCTAAAGCCAATTGGTAGCAAGCGATGGCATCTTCTAGGTTTTGTGCTTTCTCACCTTCGATTCTTTGAGCGTAAGCAATACCGAGATTGTTTTTTGTCATTGCCCAATCAATAGGAAACGCCTCACGGGTGCTTACTTCTAAAGCCAATTGGTAGCAAGCGATCGCATCTTCTAGGTTTTGTGCTTTCTCACCTTCGATTCTTTCTAAGTAAGCATTACCGAGATTGTTTTGAGTCATTGCCCAATCAATAGGAAACGCCTCACGGGTGCTTACTTCTAAAGCCAATTGGTAGCAAGCGATCGCATCTTCTAGGTTTTGTGCTTTCTCACCTTCGATTCTGTTACGGTAAGCTTCACCGAGATTGTTTTGAGTCGTTGCCCAATCAATAGGAAACGCCTCACGGGTAAAAACAGTTAGTGCCACTTCATAGCCAGTGATGGCAATTTCCATAGTGCTGGCTTTGTCACCCAAGGGGAATTGCTTAATTAGAATGCTAAAATTGCCAATAACTGCTGCTAAGTATTCCGCTTCATCTGCTTCCGCTTCCGCCAGCTTACTTGTTGGCCAATCCCGCAATTTTTCTGCTAACGTCTGATTAAGTTTGTCGATATTTGCTTTCAGTAATGGATAAACTACCTGCTGATCAACATTACTGTCTGCGGTTGCTTGTAGAACCTCTAAGAGAAAGTCAAGTTGGGCATCAGATGTATTGTCAGGCATTGCCATCAACTGCTATACAATAGTTATTGAAACATTATAGCGTTTCTTAAGAAGTCAGAATTCAGTGCGTAGGGTGAACAAAATGATATTATCTAGAATTGTTAAAAGAACCAAAGGGTTTTTGCCCACCCGACAAGCTTTGCTGACTGGCGCGTAGCGCTATACCTAATTGCAACACTGAGATGCACCTAACCAGTCCTGCCATGTGAGAAAATTGTACTCGTTTATTAGCAACAAGTACTAGTTAATGAGAAACTAGTACTTGTTAAGAAGAAACCGATACCCGTTTGTTACACACCAGTACTGATTTTTGTAAACGAGTACTGGTGTGTGAGAAATTAGTACTCGTTAGGAAGAAATGGGTACTGGTGTGTTATAAATGATTACCTGGTCTGGTGTATTGTTAACCCTTGAGCCTTATAGCCCTATTGCCTATTGCTTACTCCCTGCTCCCTAAAAGCCCAGACGTTGTACCTAACAGCAATTGCAAACCGCTGTATTGATAATTGTGATATTTTTGCCATCATGGAAGTAACTCCTATTTAGGTGGGAGGAAAACCGCGCTGGCCTCGCTTAATGGTTTTAACCAGCGCGGTTATTAGTCTCAGTCTCAATATCTATAGTATAGATAAATCCTGAAAAAGATGCAAGGGGTAATTTATTTTTTTTACATTTATTTACAAATACTATTGTTAGGGATTGATGCACTCAATTATGGATAAATTATGATAGCAATGTAAGTCTAGTTTAGGACATTTTTTTTATTTAAAAGGTAACAATAACGTAAGTATTCAGCAATCAGCTATCAGCTTAAGCGCTACGCGCACGCTACGCGAACAGCTATCAGCTAATGCGCACGCTACTTGAGGTGCTTTTGAATAAGCGATGCAGCGCTAAATTTCTGGGGGGGTTTCCCCCCCTTGGCCAAGGGTTTGGTCTGATAGCATAGGATCACATCCGAAAGTTTCGGATATTCTTCTGACATAGGTCATTGAAATAGCTGTGGATAGTATTTCTACGGCTATTTTTTTTTTGAATTTAGAATTTAGAATTGATAATTAAGCATTAAGAATTAAGAATTGATAATTGAGAATTGAGAATCGGGAATCGGGAATCGGGAATCGGGAATCGGGAATCGGGAAGAGTGTGGGGCGGGGGCGCGGGGAGTGTGGGAAGTATGGCAAGTGTGGAAATTTTATTATAATTTTTGCCTAATTTCATGCATTGAGATGCACCCAATACTTGTGGTTTAATAACCTTCCCAACATCATCAAAGTATGATAAAATTCTTAATTGTAACTAGCTAATAAGCTAATACAGCGTTTTCCATAACTAAGAGGTACACAGGATTTTTACCTCTTGCCTCTTGCCTCTTGCCTCTTACCTTCCCCTCCTGGGAGGGGTTAGGGGTGGGTTCCTCTTACCTACTCCCGACTCCCGACTCCCGACTCCCTATTCCCTATTCCCTATTCCCTATTCCCTATTCCCTTTCCTATCAAAAAAATGCAATTAGAAGACTATTTTAACTTCCTCAGTGTGGACGATATTCGGCTCAAAGGCACAAGAATAGGAATAGAAACTATTCTCTATGATTATATCCATCGTGCCCGCACTCCCGAAGAAATTGCCGAAACTTATCCATCCCTAAATCTAGAACAGGTCTACGCCACTATTCTTTATTATCTACACAATAAAGAAATGGTCAGCCAATATGTTGCTGACTGGTTAGAGTGGAGTCACCAACAACTGAAAGCACAGCAACTTAACCCCTCGACTTCTGCGCTGCGATTGCGGAAGTTGAGAGCAGAACGGAAAGTAATGAAAAAAGCTGATGACTCTCAACTATCTATTGGATGAAAATGTCAAATCGGGAATCGGGAATCGGGAATCGGGAATCGGGAATCGGGAATTTAGAATTTAGAATTTAGAATTTAGAATTTAGAATTTAGAATTTAGAATTTAGAATTTAGAATTTAGAATTTAGAATTTAGAATTTAGAATTGGGAATTGGGAATTGGGAATTGGGAATTGGGAATTGGGAATTGGGAATCGTGAATTGGGAATTGGGAATTGGGAATCGGGAGTAGTGTGGGAGTTTTATTATTTAGCGTTATGTAAGCATTCAGCTTCGATGTAAGCTAACATTTCCTCAAATTGTGAATCGTCCTGATATTTTCCAGCCAATTTTAGCCAAGGATTTTCTTGAACTTCTAATTCGTTCTGGAGTACCTTAAATACAGCTTTTTTTCCCTCTAAGGGTAATTGCTTTACTAACATGATGACTTGCTCAACTGTTATATCTAAGGTAGGCATACCGATGACGTCACGTTGTAAATTTATACTTGTTTTATTATAGTTTCAGTGGCTGGAACGGGCATGTTGGTGGCATGGGCATGTTGGTGGCATGGGCATGTTGGTGGCATGGGCATGTTGCTGTGGAATGGGCATGTTGGTGGCATGGGCATGTTGGTGGCATGGGCATGTTGGTGGCATGGGCATGTTGGTGGCATGGGCATGTTGGTGGCATGGGCATGTTGGTGGAATGGGCATGTTGGTGGAATGGGCATGTTGGTGGCATGGGCATGTTGGTGGAATGGGCATCTTGCCCGTTATCAATCTTTGGCGAGCCGGTCTCTAAGCCACCCTACGCAATTCCCGACTCCCTACTCCCGACTCCCGACTCCCTACTCCCTACTCCCTATTCCCTTTCCTAGATCCAATTACCAAATACTGCTTAAATCCAAAACAAAACCAGGGAGAACCTCTTCTCCAGATAGAGTTGTCGGAAATTCTAAAATTTCTACTGGTTTCCCCTGACGATAACTCTCAATTCGCCTATTTTCCCGATCGATTAACCAACCCAAACGGGCTCCATTTTCTTGATACTCCTGCATTTTTGCTTGTAGCGATGCAGCGCGGTCTTGGGGAGGCAGCGCGGTCTTGGGGGTTTCCCCCATGAGCGACTGCCGTGGTTTCCCCCATGAGCGACTGCATCAAGACATCTCTTGAGAGAATCAGTAGGAGAGCGCAACTCAACCACAAAATCAGGACACAAAGGCACAAACTTTTGTTTTTGCTGTAGAGTCAAAGTGTCCCATCTTTCTTTAGTTATCCATGACGCATCAGGAGAGCGGTCGGCATTATTAGGTAGTTTAAATCCACCAGAAGAGTCAAAAACAACCCCTAAATTATGCTTTCTATTCCATGCTTGTAATTGATAAATCAGATCAGCCTTGCGATTGCTGGTTTCTCCACCAGTTGGAGACATGATCACAATTTATCCCAATACAGTACGTTCAAAGCGATAGTCACGGTTATCTTGACAAAATTGCCAAAATTGCTCATCAGTTAGTTCAACGATTCCCTTTAAGTCTAGGGTAATGGTATCCATGATTATCGATCGTGATATATCTCTTTGGTTTTTAATATAGCGGTTTTCAATTAGGTGAGGTTTTTAGGGAACAGGGAGCAGGGAACAGGGAATAGGAAACATCACCTGCAACCTTGGCCAATAGGCCACGCTTCGCGAACAACCAGCTAACCTACCCGACACCGAACGCCAAGGGCGAACAACCTGCGATCGCATAAACAAAGCTAGACTAAGGACAATTACCCAAGTAACACTAGCGGGGAATCTCAACAATGCTCAAACCCAAATTAACCTTGATTGCTTTCCTATCAACCACTGGAATTGCCAGTGCTGTTTTGTTGGGTTCAGTTAGTCCAGCTGAATCTTGTATGTACAAGAAGTCCATTAACTACATAAGAGCTGAGCAAGTGAATTGGTTACGCTCTCCTTGGGCAGCGGTTATTACCTTGCCAGGATTAGCTATAGCAGCAGCTTTGTACCTGGGTAATCGCTATTATCTAAGCGATCGCCAGTGAGCTTGTCAGCATTCAGCCGTCAGCATTCAGCCGTCAGCTTTGTGGCACAGGCTTCTAGTTTGTGGCACAGGCTTCTAGTTTGTGGCACAGGCTTCGACGCATCGGACCTAACGTAGCGTGGCCAAAGGCCAAAGCTTACCTCTTTTATTCACAAGCTGATAGCACCTCAAGTAGCACCTCAAGTAGCGCATTAGCTGATAGCTGATAGCACCTCAAGTAGCATGGGCATTAGCTGATAGCTGATATAGCAATCCGTGTAGGAATTGTGCGAATTTTTGTTCCCTGTTCCCTACTCCCTACTCCCTGCTCCCTGTTCCCTGTTCCCTGTTCCCTGTTCCCTTGGCTATAGCTGATAGCTGATAGCTGATAGCTGATAGCTGAATGCTTACCAAAAAATTGATTACAATAGTATAAAATATACTAGTCCTAAATCAGTGGAGAAATCACTATGAGTCAGGAAGAGGAAGTAACTTATACTCAAAAGACAGAGCGCATCCAAGCCTTTACCCAACTGATTAAGTCAGTGGCTCCACTGATTTGGACTTTAGTAATTATTATTGTATTCATTCCCTTAGTCAGCAAACTTATCATCCCCCATTCGAGCAATCCGGCTCAAATTACCCCCTCTGCTGAATCAACAGTTGTTATTGAACCTCATCCCGACTTTAGTAAAGTTAATCAAGCAGTTGCTGATGCCGTCAAACAATCTCACGCCAGTGCTGAAGCCTTTGCCGCCCAGGAGTTAGATGTTTGGGAAGCAGAGTTAATCCCCCGTGTAGATAGTTTTTTGGATTGGTATTTTGATTATTTCAATCAAAAAAAGATGGAACTTTCAGTTCCGTTTATGTGGGGAGCGTCGGCTATCATGCATCAAATCAATCCCAACCTTCCCTCTGGCAAGCAAGCCATTGACGCCAAACTTACCGAGACATTCCAAAAAGAATTTTCTAAACGAGTACTAGTTCCTCAGAATGCTCAAATGAGGATGGAACTAATCACGAATGATACGATTGAATTATATATGGCTGAGTTGGGCAACAATCTTAGTGACATCCAAAGCCAATATCAAATTCCTCAAGGTCAGTGGGATAGATATATTAACGAAATTTCGACCACAATTAATGATACGGAAGGAAACCTATCCAATATTTCCCTGAAATTGTTAATTGGCGGTAGTGGTTACTTGGTAGCTAAACCTATCCTGGTTTCCATGGGAGGAAAAGTAGCCAGTAAAGTTAGCAGCAAACTAGCTGGGAAAGCCGCTAGCAAAATGGCAGCAAAAACTGGTGGTTTAGTGGCAACGGAGTTAGGAGCAAGTATCATTGATCCCCTGGCTGGTATCGGTTTATTGATTTGGGATGTTTGGGATTACCGTCACACCCTTAAAGTAGAAAAACCTATTTTACGCAGCAATATATTAGGATACTTACAACAGGTCAAAAAATCTCTGTTGAACAATCCAGAAACTGGGATTATGACAGCAATTTATCAGTTAGAAGATGGGATTTTACAGTCAGTTGAATCGTAAGCGGTCAGCGGTCAGCAGTAGGGTGCGTTAGGGAAGGGCTCGCCCTGATTGTGTCGCGGTTGCCAGTGTTGGGATAGCCCGTCCGAAAATTGTAACGGGCAGGATGCCCGTTCCACCCACCGGGTCAAACTGATTACTGATTCCTGATGACTGAAAGCTTACCTTCAACATTTAACCTTGGCCAATAGGCCACGCTACGCGAACAACCTTGGCCAAAAGGCCACGCTACGCGAACAACAAACCTTCAACAAACCTTCAACTTTAAAAGATTGATGAATTTGGTCTATAAATGTGCCTAATCCCTTGACATATCCCCAAAAGTTAGAGTAGACCATCAATAATATATGCTTACAGTTTAAACCGGATTGGATATTACTCAACCTGGGGCATCCTATGGAAATTTCCTTAATTAAACAAGGGCAATTAAATGCCCAGAACTGGTCTGGCAATAACATCACACCAGACCTATCAGTGGTGGTACCAATCTACAATGAGGTGGAGAGTTTGCCCCACCTGATTGATGCGATCGCATCCAGCTTAACCGATACTCAGCTCAGCTATGAGCTGATTTGTGTCGATGATGGCTCTACAGATGGTTCCACCCAACTGCTCAAGGAGCAAGTCCTCTCCCGCCCTAATGTGCGAGGGGTAATTTTGCGTCGTAACTATGGTCAAACAGCTGCCATGGCAGCTGGGTTTAATTATGCTCGGGGTCGTGCCATTGTTACCTTAGATGGTGACCTACAAAATGATCCAGCTGACATTCCCATGCTGCTTGTCAAACTTGAGGAAGGCTATGACTTGGTTAGTGGCTGGCGCAAACATCGGCAGGATGCGGCTGTAACTCGCTTACTGCCATCCAAAATTGCCAACTGGCTGATTGCACGCACCACTGGGGTTAAACTCCATGACTATGGCTGTTCTCTGAAAGCTTATCGCTCGGAATTGGTAGCGGACATGAACCTCTACGGTGAGTTACATCGGTTTTTACCAGCCTTGGCATTTATTGAGGGGGCAAGAATTACCGAGTTACCCGTGCGTCACCATGCTCGTCGCTATGGTAGTAGCAAGTATGGTCTGGGGCGAACGTTCCGGGTGCTAATGGATTTGTTGACCATCTTCTTCATGAAGAAATTCCTCACCCGACCCATGCATGTATTTGGATTACTAGGTCTGAGTTCCCTAGGCACCGGAATAATCATTGGGGCTTATCTGACCATTCTCAAGCTAGGACTGAATCAAGAAATCGGGGATCGGCCTTTACTGATCTTGGCAGTACTTTTGATCTCGACTGGTGTACAACTGTTTAGTCTTGGTCTACTGGGGGAACTACTGATGCGTACTTACCACGAATCTCAGGGAAGACCGATTTATCGGGTCAGAGAAGTGGTGTCCTCTAATGTTGAGCAACCTTAGTGATATCACTTAGAAATCCAGTTGGTTAGTGGCTAACCAAAGTATCATCAGCCCCCATTCACAATTTAAATTGTGAATGGGGGTGCTTTGGGGAGATAGGGAGATGGGGAGATGGGGAGATCTCACAGGGGTAGGTTTTTTACAAAGGGGCAAGTACGTACTTTTATTGTCTTTATCCAGAGCACGAGTGGGGGAAATATTGTCAAGTACCAGAGCGCGAGTGGGGGAAACCACGGCAGTTCCATCAAGACAATGATGATTTTTAACAACAAATTAGGTATATTTTCTTATCCCCCACACCCGGTCACCCCACACCCGGTCACCCCACACCTAAGGTCTTTGTAAAAAACCTACCCTTATGAGGATGGGGAGATCGGGAGATGCTCAGATGCTAGACCAGCTTTTGCACAAGTGGCTCGTACTCAAATTTAAATGCATATTAGCTTAGCCACCAACCAAAGGGATTTCTTGAAGATTGGCAATTTTTAAAGATTATATGAAGTTTCTCATCAAGATTTCATTAAGCTCCAGATTACTCGTTGATTTGTATAATTTGTTTAGGGTTTAATTAAAAGAGAATTTTTTTGGATAAAAAATCCCTTAAAACCAGTTCTGCATAACACTTAGTTGTGCAGTAAGGTTCATCCTCAGGGAATAAATTAGGAGCAGTTTTAGTTTCTAGTTAAACAATTATTTAATCCATTTATATCGGTGTTTACCATTGAGTCATACATTCTTGCTCAGTGAAGGCTGTTAGTCATAGCTGAAATTAACCACTGGTTATTGTTAAATTATTTTAAGCTCTACCGTAAAATTACTGAGCAATAGTGAAGCTTTAATCAAGCTGGCTTGGAAAGCGGGCGCTCTTGCTCAGGGTGCTTTGAATAACATAGGGGGAGATCAACGTGTATTTAAAGAGCAAAACTAATCGGCTTAGAGATCGGCTTGAGGTCAAAAGCAGCAGGGATAAATGGACTGTCTGGGATAATAAACCAGTCTCCTATGATCAACGAAATGTCAGTAGGATGAACATTCTATTGCTCGCTCCTCATCCGTTTTATCAGAATCGTGGCACACCCATCGCAGTCAACCTGGTCTTGAAAGTGCTTTCTGAACGGGGAGACAAAGTTGATGTCGTGACTTATCCTGAAGGGCGTGACATCAATTATGAAAATATCAAGATATACCGAACCCCTAAGCTTCCTTGGGTTCGGAATATACGACCAGGCTTCTCCTGGAAGAAAATCGTCTGTGATGTTTTCATGTTGCTTGCTGTAATTCGCCTAGTGACTAAGAAACGCTACGATTTGGTTCATGCTGGAGAAGAATCCGTCTTTATTGGTTTAGGGCTCAAAATCCTGTGTAAGATTCCCTATATCTATGACATGGATTCATCTATAGCCCAACAAATGATTGAAAAGTATCCTTTGCTACATATTTTTTCGTCAGTATTCAACTTTTTTGAAGGACTGGCTGTGAAGAATGCCAAAGTCGTGGTTTCAGTTTGCGATGCTTTGGCAGCAGATATTCAAAAGTACAAGCCCAGAAAAACTGTAGTTATTCCAGATATATCCTTGCTTAACTCTAATTTTTAACAAATTCCTAAAAAGTAGTTAAAGTTAGACTAAATATTGAAACCCTCTAGACTTTAGAATTGGAGGATAATAAATTAACTAATAATTGTTAATGATCAACAAAACCTATTGTTAGGATGCCCTAAGACTAAGTTTTATTTTGTAAAGAAAGATAATTATCGTAAAAATGTGCAGGTTATTGTAAATTGTTGCTGACAAATTCAACAGTTTCAAGTTCAAGATTCAAATTCAAGATTCAAATTCAAGATTCAACATTGGTGTAACTATGTATAGTACTATGTATAGTAATTTGAGACGTGAGCTAGCAATCGATAATCTACTCCTGATGTATGTAGGCAATCTGGAGACTTATCAGGGGATTGACCTACTTCTAGACAGCTTTGCGTTGACCCTTGAGCAGACTGATCAGGCTGAGTTAGTCATTATCGGTGGAGAAGCGGACGACATTCGGAAATACACGAATAAGTCTCACTGTCTTGGCATGCAACAACATGTCCATTTTTTAGGACCGAAACCAGTTGATGATCTGGCTATCTATCTGGAGCAAGCTGATATTTTAGTCTCTCCGAGAACTAAGGGTAAAAATACCCCGATGAAACTCTACTCCTATCTCGATAGTGGTAAAGTCTTGTTAGCCACAGATTTGCCAACCCATACCCAGTTGCTAGACAATCACGTTGCTCTGCTGAGGAGCCCAGATGCCAAAGCTTTCGCGGAGGGAATGGTGGCTCTGATCGCTGATGAAAAGCTACGACTGAGGCTGGGCAGTGCTGGCAAGAAATTGATTGAAAAAAGGCATACTTATGCGGCTTTTCGGCAAAAATTAAACAGTCTTTATGATTGGCTACATCACGAGTTAGTAGAGCATATAGCGTAAGCACCTAGTGTAAGACAAGTAATGAAAAGGAACCTAGTAGAGTTAGCCAGAAACTCTTACGACCTATTAGTGATCGGTGGTGGCATCTATGGAGCTTGCGTAGCTTGGGAAGCAACCCTCAGGGGATTGTCAGTAGCCTTGGTAGAAAAAGCTGATTTCGGTGGCGCTACCTCTGCTAATAGTTTGAAGACTATCCACGGAGGATTACGGTATCTCCAGCATGCTGACCTTAAAAGGATGCGTGAATCCATTCATGAACGCACCAGTTTAATGCGGATTGCGCCTCACTTAGTTCATCCATTACCAGTATTGATTCCCACCTACGGCCATGGCATGAAGGGAAAAGAAGTGCTATCTGTGGCACTTGCTATCAATGACCTGATCAGTTGCGATCGCAATCGCCAACTCGATCCCCAAAAACACATATCCAATGGTCGGGTAATCTCTAAGCAAGAGTGTCAGCAGCTGCTTCCAGGAATTCCCCAGGAAGGGCTAACTGGAGCAGCAGTCTTTTATGATGCTCAGGTCTACAACTCTGAACGGTTGACCCTCTCTTTTCTACGCTCAGCTGAGCAAGCTGGGACAGTGGTGGCTAACTACGTAGAAGTTACTGGATTTCTCCAAGCTGGAAATCGGGTTACGGGTATTCAGGGGCAAGATGTGTTAACTGGGAATCAATTCGACATCCGCGCCAAGACTGTGGTCAACACCAGCGGACCATGGACAAATCGGGTGTTAAGTTTACTAAACCAACCCCAGCAGCAACCCCAGCAGCAACCCAGAGTTCCCCTTGCCAAAGCCATGAACCTGGTGATTCGCCGTCCCCTCTGCCAAAGCTATGCTGTGGGTATTTCCACGCCATACTCCTATCGTGACTCCGATGCCATAGTTAACAAGGGGTCTCGCTTACTATTTATTGCGCCCTGGCGTGGTAAATCCCTGGTCGGTACATCCTATGCTGTTTGGGATCAAGACCCGGATAACTTCAACATTACTGAACAGGATATTCAAAACCTACTCGATGACATCAACCAAGCATGGCCATCGGTTAAACTCAACCAAGCCGATGTCGCCTTCGTCCATGGTGGCTTGCTTCCTAGAACTGGCATTACTGAGACCGGAGAGCCACAACTGGCTAAAAACTATCAAATCTTCGATCATGCCAAAGAAGAATTGCCAGGATTGATCTCGGTGGTTGGGGTGAAATATACCACTGCCAGAGATGTGGCTGAGAAAGTCGTTAACCAGGTATTTCGGTCATGGGGGCAAAAGCCTCCCAAGTCCCTGTCATCAGTTACACCAATTTACGGTGGACACATCGAACAATTTGAAGTGTTTTTGCAGACAGCAATCTTTAAGCAACCCTATGGACTGGGGCAGGAGGTAATGCGCCGCCTCGTGTATAACTACGGTAGTGCCTATCAAGATCTACTGCTATATTTGGAGCGAGGATCAGATCACTCCTGTACACCTACTGATGATTTAGCTGTACTCAAAGCTGAAGTCTTGTATGGGGTTGTTGAGGAAATGGCTCAAACATTAGGTGATGTGGTGTTCCGGCGGACGGAACTGGGTAGTGCTGGTCATCCCGGAAACGAGGCCCTCAGAATCTGTGCTGAGGTGATGGGGGCGGAATTAGGATGGAGTCGGTCACAAATAGAGCTAGAGTTAGACAAGGTTAATCACATTTTTAATAAGGGAGGTGTATTAAGTCAGGACAAAAGTATTGGAATTGAAACCCCTAACGGTCCGGTTAGTTTAGCCGAGAAGATCCGTTGAGGTTTTGGTGCAAGATTTTAGCTGAATCTGCTGGAAACAGCAGCAGTTTATAGAAATCCGGGAGGTTGATTAACAAAAATCCATGGTCGCTACCCCTCAAAACCATCAATTAATCCTAATTGATAGTCACGTTCACCTTTATAACTGTTTTGATATCGATCAACTGCTAACGTCAGCTTGGGGCAATTTTCAGCGATTTTCTGGTGAGGCAGGTGATCAAGAAAATTTTCAGGCTGTATTATTGTTGACAGAAATAGAGCATCAAAAATGGTATAAAAAGTTAGCTGATTTAGCGGACAACAATAATCAGTCTAGGGTAAGCCAGGGAAAACCTTGGATGTTCCACCGTACCCAGGAAGATTTCTCTTTATATACCTGTAACGCCTTAGGCCAAGGAATATTCTTAATTGCTGGTCGCCAAATTGTGACAGCGGAAAACCTTGAGGTATTAGCGTTGATCACTGACCAAAACCTTGAAGATGGTTTACCCTTAGACGTAACCATTAAAGCAATTCTGTCTGCGGAGGGAATCCCTATACTCCCCTGGGGAGTTGGTAAATGGATCGGAGATCGGGGACAACTATTATATAAGCTCTTGGAAGACAGGAATTTTCCCAAGCTTTTTCTAGGAGACAATGGTGGACGTCCTGTATTCTGGTCACGACCAGTTTTGTTCACACAAGCAGAGAAAAAAGGATGGCGGATCTTACCAGGAAGCGATCCACTTCCTTTAGCTTCTGAATTTTGTCGTCCTGGCAGTTTTGGATTTACTATCCAGGGTTCCTTGAGTTCAGAAAAACCAGGAAAAGATATCAAGGAAATGCTACTGAATCCCATGACACCTATTCAGGCGTATGGTTCTCTAGAAAACCCCTGGCGATTTATTCGTAACCAATTAGCAATTCGGTCTAGAAAAAATAGCAATTAAAAATCAACAAATGACTAAAGGAATTTAACAGTGGTTTCTACAGGTGATTTTCCCGAAACAGCCGATATCGAAACATCTTCTGAGAATTATGCTTCCCGTTTTGCCGGGGAAATTGGGGCTTGGCTACTGAAAGTCCAGGAAGACGCAACCTTGAAAATGCTGACTCCTTATCCTAAAGCCACCATCCTTGATGTGGGAGGAGGACATGGTCAACTCACAGGGGCTCTGATTCAAAATGGTTATCAACTAACTGTGCTTGGTAGTGCGGATGTCTGTAAGGGGAGGATTCAGAATTTTCTTGATGCTAATCTTTGTTCCTTCAAGGTTGGGAATGTTTTGGATCTCCCTTACCCAGACGAAGCGTTTGATGTTGTGATCAGCTACCGATTCCTGGCTCATGTAACTCAATGGCAGTCTTTTTTAACAGAACTAAATCGAGTAGCAAAGCAAGCCGTCATCCTAGATTATCCGACAGTGAGGAGCGTCAATGCTATTGCCCCCTATCTATTTAAGTTCAAGAAAGGGTTGGAAGGAAATACACGAGAGTTTGTCTGTTATAAAGAACATGAGCTTCTAGAATTTTTTAAATCTATTGGTCTGAGCAAAGCTGAGCGCTATCCTCAATTCTTTGTGCCTATGGTACTGCATCGTGCTTTAAAATCTCCTAGCTTCTCTTCATTTATGGAGAAGTTAGCTCGACTATCAGGCTTGACTAATTTGTTTGGTTCACCAGTAATTTTAAAGCTTACCAAGACTTAAGCCAGATACCGATTAAAATTAATTGTATAAACTTGCTTGGTGAAATTCCAATATTTTTTAGGTTAGCTCAGAAAGTAGAATATGGAAGATCCTCAATTCAAACTCCCAACTGGCAGTCGCGTCTTAGTGACTGGAGCTACAGGGTTTACAGGTTCAGTTCTTGTACGTAAATTAGTGGCACAAGGTTTAGATATCGTCGCTATTGCACGTCCTAGTTCTAAACTTGAGCCTTTCAATGACCTTAAAATTGAATGGATTAAAGGGGATGTTTTTGATGAAGAGTTAATCAAGAAAGCCATAAAAGGAGTTAACTATATATTTCATATTGTAACTCCTTTTCGAGAAGCTAAATCCGCTGACAATGTCTACTACAATGTCCACGTTTTAAGCACACAATTGCTAGCAAAATACGCTTTAAAAGAACCAGATTTTAAGCGTTTTGTTCACGTTTCAACAATTGGTGTTCATGGTCATGTCGAAAATCCTCCTGGTGATGAAAATTGTCCAATGCATCCTGGAGATATATATCAGGAAACCAAACTAGAAGGAGAACTGTGGATCAGAGATTTTGCCAAAAAGGAAGGCTTACCAGTCACTGTGGTACGACCGTCAGGAATCTACGGTCCTGGGGAGAAACGGTTTTTGAAAATTTTCAAAATGGTTGGCCGTAAGTGGATACCAATAATTGGCAATGGAAGTAACTTACTGCACTTAATTCATGTTGATGATTTGACCAATTTTTTTATACTATCAGCCACCCATACTAAAGCAGTGGGAGAAGTTTTTATTTGTGGAAGTAAGGAGGCGATAACCTTTAAAGAAATGGTCTCTATTATTAGTGAATACTATGGAATTTCATTTAAATTCATTAGCTTGCCAGCTGCGCCACTGTTTGCCTTAGGGGATTTTTTGGAATTCATCTGTCGTCCCCTGGGGATAGAACCACCTATTTATAGAAGACGGCTAGCGTTTTATACAAAAGACCGCTCATTTAACACAGCAAAGATGAGAAATTTACTGGGGTTTGTGCCTGTCCATTCCGATGAAGAAGGGTTAAAGGAATTAGCCCAATGGTATCTTGACCAAGGATGGATATCTCTTTGATTTGGGTTAATGGGGATTCAATCAGTGAAAACTGGCTGGTTATACTGAATGAGTAAGTTGAATGAGTAAATCCTGATTAGTATTCTGATTCCTAACTTCTTGGCACAACTATTTGTATCGTTCATCCCGTGAAAACGTAATAATTTGGTAGTGATTGAGGAAAAAATGAAAAAAATTACAGTTCTCGGTAACTTTTCAGGTCGCAATGCAGGAGATGCTGCTATTTTAGGCAATCTGCTCGATGATATTGCCGCAGCACATCCCGATGCGTTGTTTATAGTACCAACTCTCAACCCACGCTTCGTCAAACGCCATTTTGGCCACCACAATCTCAAGGCACTTGGATTAATGCCTTGGAATGGTGCTATTAAGATTTTTGGTTTGCCAACTTTCCGAGCAATGTTGCAAGCTGATCTGGTGCTAGTAACCGATAACATTCTGTTTGATCGCAAGTTACTCAACCCACTGTTTAACTATCTCTCCACAATTTCCTTAATCGCCCCAGCTTGTAAGGCACGCGGTATTGCGATCGCACTTTACAACGCCAGTCTAGGACCAATTACTACATCACTGGGCAAGTATGCTTTGCAAAGAGTTCTTGATGCTAGCCCAATGCTGATCCTGCGAGATCAGCAATCAAAGCAACTGCTTGACCAACAGAAACTGAATTACCAGGACGTTTACATCAATGCGGATTGCGCCATCAACACTACCCCGCCACCAACAGAACGCATGGAGGAGATCATAGGCAAAGAGGGGCTTTTCAAAAATCCGAAAGGCACTATTGGTTTCAATATCAATGCCTACATCGATAACTGGCGCAAGGATAACAAGACTTTTGGGCGCGAACGCTTTTTGCAGGCAATCGGGTCTACTCTCGACCGACTGATTGAGGAATTAGACATTGAGATTATGTATACCATCACCCAAGTCATGGATACCAAGATTACCAACGAGAGTTTGAAGTATGTCAAGCGGCGCGATCGCATCCGGGTAATCAGTAATGCTACTTACACCTACCAGGAAATTGCTGGCTTGCTACAGCGGGTAGAAGTCCATGTGGGGATGCGGACTCATTCCGTAATTTTGGCTTCAGGAGTTCTCACCCCTGTAGTGGCCATTAACTCCTACCCTAAAACAGCAGGCTTCATGAAAACCATTGGTCAGGACAACTGGTTGATCAACTTTGATGAACTAACCACCAACACCTTGACAAATTTAATTAAGTCTGCTTGGGAACAGCGCCATGAAACGCGAGCGGCCATGACACCACTGGTGCAGCGGGAGCAAGCTAAAGCCCGCAGTAGCGTTGAACTGGTGAGCCAATTGTTGGCCCAGCGGCAGCAATCTGAGGTGCAAGTTACAGCTTGAGCAACAGAGAGGAAAAATTGAAAAAATCGAAGGCAACAGAATTAAGCATGTCTGAAGATGGCTATTTGCCACTTCACAAACAGCAGCAGACTGAGCCATTGTATGTGGTTCCCAAGGATCTGTGTACCCGCTGCGGTGCTTGCGATCCCATCTGCCCTGTAGACTGCATTTCCTTTGACGAACACCGATACCCAGTTATTGATACTAAAACCTGTGTTGACTGTGGACTCTGTGTAAAAGTTTGTCCCGGTATAGACTTTGACTACACTGCTCAGTATAAGAAAATGTTCGGCGTTGAGCAGGCACCAGAGGGGCTTGGTGGCATTTACGAGAGTGCCTTTTTGACTTTTGCTAACAATCCCCAGGTGCAGGCAGAAGGCAGTGGTGGTGGACTCGTTTCCCAACTGCTGATTGGTATGGTCAAAGAAGGGATAATTGATGCTGCCCTGACTGTGGGTTATGAGCCAGATGATCCCATCACACCCACACCTGTGATTTGCCGCACCGAGGCAGAAATTCGAGCCACTGCTGGCTCCAAGTATTGTGTTGTCCCCCATGCCAAAGTCATACGTGACGTCAAAAAACTGGAAGGCAAGTTTGCCTTTGTCGGTGTAGGCTGTCAGATTGAGGGTTTACGGAAATTGGAGAAGGTCTATAAGCCTTTGGTACGCCGGGAAATCTTCACCATTGGCTTAGCTTGCCACGGCACCTTAGAAAAAGAAGGTACTACTGAGTTGCTATCCCACCGTCGTCTTCCCCAAGAGAAGATCAAGCGCTTCTTCTATCGTGGTGGTAACTTCCCTGGCAAGTTTCAGATCGAAACCCTCGACGGTCAGCGCCTCGACCTGCACAGGTTTGATTACAAGGATGGTGCCTATAATTACCTCTACCATCTCTATACACCCCAGCGTTGCCTGATGTGTCCTGACTATAGTGCTGAGTTTGCGGATATTTCAGTTTCCGACTTCTGGGTGCGCGGTGAGGATGGCGAGTACCTACACCCGGAAGGTACAAGCATGGTCATGTGCCGCACGGAACGTGGTCAAAAGATTTTACAACAGATGCGTGAATCGGGCTATATTACCGCTATGCCTTTAGGTAAGCAGGAAGTGGAAGCCAGTTTTGATCACCTCTACCGTGACAAACGTGTCTCTCCCTTCGTGCGTATCCAGTGGCGTGAAGCCCAGGGAATATCTGCACCCCAGTACCATTTACCGATTTCCCCACCAACTAAAGAAGACCACCGTCACGAGGGTTTGCGTCAGGCTACCTTTATTTTCTCTAAGCGCAAATGGATGCGCCAGTTGATGCTGGCCATCTTTTTCTCACGGTTTGGGGAAGTGTTTACAGCAGTGAAAATGCGCTACAAAGCCTTCAAGGCTGCACGGCGCTTACGCAAACAAGCAAAAAAAAGGCAAAAACAAGACCCTGCCTTGGATACCCAATAAATAATTGACATCAAGTAAGTAAGGTAAATCTAATGATCAGTATAGATGAGCAAAACTCCAAAACCTCAATCTGGTAATAGTAGATAGTAAACCAATTACCAATTACTAATTACCAATTATTAATTACTAATTACAAATGACAAATTACCAATGAAAAATCTTTAACAAGCTCTTGGAATGCCGAAAAACTCGACACTACGTTTTGTCCGCATTGCTGGCACAACTGCACTATTAGTATATGTTGTTCACAAGGCAGGGTTGTTCAGCGCTGACGGACGGCGGGATTTGTTAGACACCTTCGTTCACGTCAAACCACCATTTTTGTTGGCATCGATTGGGTTTGGGCTGTTGCTTAATCTATCTAGCGCCTTCAAGTGGTACATGCTTTCGCGCTCTCGTGGCTTGCCAGTTAATCTTTGGCGGCTGTTTGCTTACTATATGGTTGGTCAATTCTTCAATCTGGTGCTGCCAAGCAGCATTGGGGGCGATGTGGTCCGGATGCATCAACTAGGGCGCTACACTGGACGCTACGCCGATGCTGTAGCCTCAGTCTTTGTGGAACGTTTCACTGGTTTGGCCACCCTGGTCTTGTTAGCAATGGTGGCAGTAGTGGTCAACCTGCACCTGTTCAACCTGCCCTGGTTGACTATTGGCCTTGCCATCGGGTCAATAGGCATTGCATTGATCTGCTGGTTGATTATTGACCAACGACCATTCCGGTTGACTCAGAAGCTATTGGTAAGGCGTGTACCCTTGCTGCAGAAACTCTTCGTCAAGATTGAGAAATTTCGGCAAGCAGTGCTGGCCTATCAGAGTGACCCAGGGGCAATCTGGGGGGCTCTAATTAATTCTCTAATCTTCTACTTCTTAGCGGTCATGAATGTCTGGGTTAGTGCACTTGCCTTCGGCTCCAAGATCGATTTTGTCAGCATGCTCGTAGCAGTGCCAGTTATCCTCTTTATCATGAACTTACCAATCTCGATTGGAGGTATTGGTCTGATGGAGTTTGCCTACAGCTTCACTCTTGGGTTGGTAGGTGCTACCCCTGCACTAGCATTTTCAACGGCATTGCTGTTGAGAGCAAAGACCCTGTTCCATGCTGGAATTGGTAGTCTACTTTATCCGTTCGTCAGTGATGGTAGCCCCATCCGTGAGGGAGTACCGATGGAAGTGACGAACAAATACGGAGAAAATGGTGATGACTAGTAAACATGAACAGTTTCGCTTCAGCGCTGTCTCAGCTGATAGTAAAAGCTCGTTTATAAAAAAGTATCAGGATTTAGTCTTAGGTGATCGTAGTTGGAGGCGACTTCTACAATATGAACTGCTGACGCTGCTGGTAGGTCAACTCCCTGGTGCTCTTGGGCTAGGGCTGCGGCGCATCTTATACCCGCAGTTATTCGGTAGTGTGGGTAAAAATGCACTCTTCGGTCATCACCTCACCTTGCGTGCACCGGGTCGTATTCACCTGGGTAGCAATGTGGTACTCGATGACTATGCAGTACTGTCCGTAAGGGGTTTTGAAGATGAGCGGATTGAGATTAGTGATGGGGTGCAAATTGGTCGCTCGGCTCAACTCAAGACCCGTGCTGGCTCTATTTTTATCAGTGCCCATGCCAATATTGGTGCAGAGTGCCGCATTGACTCGACTACCGAAGTCCATATTGGTCAGCACTGCATTTTCGCTGGTCGTTGCTATTTAGGTGGTGTTAGTCACCAATTTGATCGTACTGACATCCCAATTGTCCAACAACCACTAGCAACTAAGGGTGGTGTACACATCGGTGATGATGTCTGGCTAGGAGCACATGTGATTGTTTTGGATGGGGTAACTATTGGTACAGGTGCAATAGTCGGTGCGGGTGCAGTAGTAACCAAAGACATTCCAGCATACGCGATCGCGATGGGTGTGCCAGCACAGGTACGAAGCTGGCGCAAGGTAGAGCTTGCGGAGAGTTATCAAAATGGATCAACAGAATATAAAAAACCCTAGTTTAGGATACCAATCCCGCAAAAACAGATGGGATTTTGGTCTATTTTCAGCATTTTTATTGTTCAGTTTTATCAACTTGGGATGTGTGAGTCAGTCCAGCACGGAAAAATCAAGGACTCAGGCTAATAGTTTAGCTTATTCTCAAATTGAACCCCTAGTCATTCCTGTAGGTGGACCAGCTCCAGACAGGCGTATTGGTGGGCTGATTACAACAGATATTAACGATGACGGCCAACAAGATTTTATCATCACTAAGTCAGATTATATTGCAGTTCACGATCATTCTGGAAAAAAGCTCTGGGCAAAGCAGATCAACATTCAAGTGGTAGGGAAGTCGGAGCAAAACGGACTACCTGGAACTCATGGACCAGGTGTCCAAGCAGCTGATGTAGATGGAGATCAAAAGACAGAAGTTCTGTTTTTAACCAAGGACAATACCCTTCATATTGTTGAGGGGGTTAATGGAGAGACTCAGAAAACTATAAAACTCCCATCTCTAGAAGGTACAGAGGGTTGGGAGCACCTAGTAGTAGCCAATTTCCGGGGCAAAGGCGATCGCGATTTACTACTTCAGACCACTAATGCTGAAGGATACCGTATGGGTCGTTATCTAGCAGCCTATTCCCTAGA
The DNA here is from genome assembly GCF_010672005.1 of Moorena sp. SIO4A5. NCBI lineage: Bacteria > Bacillati > Cyanobacteriota > Cyanophyceae > Coleofasciculales > Coleofasciculaceae > Moorena > Moorena sp. SIO4A5. Next base: position 59,622 of record NZ_JAAHHZ010000004.1, read on the forward strand.
CAACCTACTCAAAGGTGAAAACCTTAAACCTTTGTGGACCCGAGATGATTTCCTTGCCAATGCCCACAATGGGGCACGGGTGGCAGATCTCGACGGAGATGGCAAAGATGAGGTTTTGGGCGGGACGATTATATCACCATTAGGAGAGCTACTGGTGCGAATTCCCATAAAAGGTCATATTGACTCCCTGTTTGTGGCTGATGTGCGTCCAGACATCCCAGGATTAGAGGTGGTAGCTCTGGAAGAGGGGGGTGGCAATCGGGTTTTCCTTTATAACCGCGATCGCGTAATTTGGAAAACCCACTACAAGCATCAAGAACCACAAAATGCTGCCATTGGTGATTTTGACCCCCAACGACCGGGATTAGAAGTGTGGTGCCGCAGCCGTTACAACAAGCACCAGAAACCCTTTGTATTTGATGCCCAAGGTCAACTGATTGCTGACTATCAAATGGATGATGTTGCTCCCAAGGGATGGACAGAAAAAGGTGTAGAGGTGATCTTCCCGATTGATTGGACAGGAGAGTCGAGGCAATTAGTGGCTGTCAAAGAGCGCCATAAACCAGGAGACGTAGGCATTTTCGATGCCCTGAGTGGAGAATTTCTCCATCGGTTCAAAGAACAGGCGGCGAGACTTTACGTTGCTGATGTGTCTGGGGATTGGCGGGAAGAGGTGATGGTTCTCAATGGGAATCAGCTGCACATTTACAGCAACCCCGAAGCTAATCCCAATCTTGATCGCCCACGGCTATGGACTCAAAACCAGTACCGCCGCAGTAAGATGACTTGGAATTACTACAGTCCATAAACTAAAAAACAATGGAAAAAAGGTTAGCTGCTAGGAAAAAATTGATTCTTACGATAATTAAATGCGGCGTTTCCATAGTGCTACTGTCTTGGGCGTTGCGCAAGACAAATCTGCCCGAAATTTTCCTAGCTGTGAGTTCTGCCAACATTCCTCTTTTAATAGCAGCGTTTGTGGTCTACTTAGCCAGTTACTACATCAGAGCTCATCGGTGGCGGGTACTGCTTTTGGCTCAGAATGTGAAAGCTAGGATCCCTTATTTGTATAAGTCCTACATGGTCAGCATATTCTTCAGTAATTTTTTGCCCTCCACTATTGGTGGGGATGCTATTAGGGCTTATGATGCCTGGCGCTTGGGAACCAGCAAGTCAGTCGCACTAGCCACTGTGTTTTTGGATCGTTTCCTCGGTTTACTGGGTTTGATGCTGTTTGGCCTCGGGGCGCTGTTTTTTTCTCAGACATTGATCGCCCAGTTACCATTACTTCACCTGTGGGTAATGCTAGGTACAGCAGCAATTATGCTTGTAGTCTCGATGATTTTCATACCCTCTCAGAAGATTTCAAGGGTTATTAGCAAGATAAAACTACCCTTTTGGCACCCCATAAAAAACAAGGTATTGAATATTATTAAAGCTTTCCTAGCCTTTGGGAACCGCAAACATGCCTTGGCTATATCGATGGGGTTGTCACTGATGGTGCAAATCAGTGTCATCGCTCATTATTACCTAATTTCCAAGGCACTGGATTTACCGGTTCCCCTTCTTAGTTTCTTTGTGATCATTCCCCTAGTCTCCTTGATCATGGTGTTGCCTGTATCGATCAACGCGATTGGTCTCCGTGAGAATGCATTTGTATTCTTTTTTGCGGCTTACGGCTACAATATTGCCAGATCCGAAGCGATTGCCTTTGCTTGGCTGGCTTACGGAATCGTGATAATTCAGGGGCTGCTGGGGGGAATTGTATACGCTTTGCGCAAGTAAAGGTGATTAACTCAGATCAGGTAAGGTCGTGATCAGGTAAGGTCGTGATCGGGTAATCGGATGATCAGGTAATCAGGTGTAATGGTGATCAATAAACAATAGTCAGAGCAAATATAAATTACCAAATATAAATTACCAAATATAAATTACCAATTACCAAATATAAATTACCAATTACCAAATATAAATTACCAATTACCAAATATAAATTACCAATTACCAAATATAAATTACCAATTACCAATTAAAATTACCAATTACCAATTAAAATTAATAAAATGCCATCACCAGTAGGACACACATTAGCCGGTATTTGTGGATTTGTTCTGGCACGCCCTTATGTAGCTTGGCATCAGCAAACTCGGCTGTTGTATGGTTCAGTATTGCTCACGAATTTGCCAGACATAGACATTCTGCCTGGATTGCTGCTGGTTGGAAATCCAGGAGCTTTTCACCGTCAGGCCACCCACAGCTTGATAGTAGCCGCCGTAATTGGCATCTTCGTTGCTTGGCTAGTGGGACGTTGGAGGTTAAATCGGCTCCGGTGGGGAATTTGGGCAGCTCTAGTTTATGGCAGCCACATTCTCTTGGATATGCTAGTAGCTGACCCAACAGCACCTTTCGGAGTCCAGGCACTCTGGCCTTTTTCCCTAGAGTATTTTATTTCACCTATTACCATCTTTGCCCGATTTGATTATTTTAATCCAGAATTGGGTATGGTGCGCACCATATTGAGTATTCCTAATTTCTTGGGAATACTGTGGGAAATCGTAGTACTTACACCATTGGTAGGACTGGCATGGTATGGGTTTGGGAAAACTGACGGCAGAAAACCATTGGCAAGATAGAGGCCAAGGGTGATGGGCTGATCAGGTGATCAGGTTATCGAGACAATAATAGATCTTTTGCATAAATGACTAAAACAAGGCTGATAAGTAATATGGCCGTGTGTCCCAATTTACTTTGGTAAGAGGTTAATCGTTCTTTGTTGATGGCGATCAACCATCTTTCCTGAGCCATGATGAACCCTCGTCTGATCACGGTGGTTCTTAATACTGATTGTAGATAAGGTTGGTCAGATCCATGAAAGCAGAAAAACTTAATTCAACAGAAACCTCAATCCAAGCCGATTGGCTTTGGGAATCGATTCCCATCGCCTTAATTTTGCTATTGGCGGCTGGGTTTGACCTCTATCAACTCGGCACAGAGAGCCTGTGGGTGGATGAACTCTACAGTGTTAATGATGCCAAAGGCTTACCAGGCCATCTGGGTCTAATCCGCCCAGTGTATTTCATCCTCCTGTGGCTCTGGATGCAGTTTGGCACCAGCGATGCTTGGTTGCGGGGGTTGTCTGTCTTGTTTGGATTGGGCAGTGTATTTCTAACTTACCAGCTTGGTCGTCGTGTAGCGGGAAAGCCAACAGGCTTGATTGCTGCCCTCCTCTTAGCTCTATCGCCGCTGTTCATCAATTTTGCCCAAATGGTTCGTATGTACACCCTAGGCACTTGTCTCGGTCTAGGTGGTACCCTAGCGCTAGTGCATGCTCTTGAGAATCCTACTACCACCTCAATGGCTTGGTGGGCTAGCCTACGACTGTTGGTAAACCTAACTGCCCCACTCAATGCCACCCTGCTCTTCGCGGACATCTGGTTGGTATGGTTTCGGTTTCGCAAGCAACGGGCTACATTATTAGCTTTCGGCAAATGGCTGTTGCTGGTGATCCTGTTGTGGTTACCATCTTTGTTATCTCTAGTGTCTGGAAGCCTGCCCTTCCTAAGCAAGGCCCTTAATCCCATCGCCAAAATTGATGCATCGGCTACTCGACACTCATTTCCGAGTTTTGTGGATGTTTTACGTAAGTTAAAGAATTTTACTGCCTTTCCATTTCCTTCCACATCGAAGGTCAGCAGCTTGTTTTATCAAGCCTACAGTCTACTATTAGCTGCCTTGGTCGGTATTGCCATCATCCACAAAAACCACAAACCACGCCTGTGTTGGATTGCTGCTTGGGCGTTTATACCGTCAGTCATGATTTTTTTAGTGTCTAAACGATTATGGATAGACCGTTACATACTGTTTTTATCCCCATACATTTTGATTATTCTGGCCGCTGGCTTGATGGGATTGTGGCGTTGGAAACGGAGTTTAGCGATCGCAGTAGCAATTATCTATACCATTACCGTTAGCAGTGGGCTAATACGCTATTACACCGTGCAGGATCGCCAAGATTGGCGAAATGTAGCGCAAACAATTAGCATGAATGAAAAACCTGGTGATACCATCGTGTTATCCATAGGTTCGCCAAAAATGACCTCAGCGCTGGGTCATTACTATAATGGAGATGCCCCGATCTATTCTCTGAAGAAACTTTGTCCTTCTGCTCAAGTCAAAAAGCCTGACGTAGAGGAAGCACTAAATAACTTGCCACCTATTTCCTCGCGGCTCTGGCTAGTTTGCGGCACAGGTTTTGACCAAAAAAAGTTTCGCACTGTTTTCAAAGAACATTTTGACCTGGAAAGACACGCAGAATTCACTAACGAGAACTTTTATAGACAAAATGATTTAATGCATCTATTTCTGGTCATACCCAATTCTCTCAATTCTACTGATACTCCAAATCCTACTGATATCAAAAACAAATCAACATCGGTCTCAGCTCTAGGGCTTTGATTATTAGAGAGCATGAAAGCCAACAACTACAAAACAGCAGCGCTCCTAGAGCGAGGAAATTGGTTCCGACCATGGATGCCCATTACCTTAATCTTACTATTAGCCACTGGATTGTACCTCTATCAACTTGGTACAGAAAGCCTATGGGTTGATGAACTCATTAGTATTCATCGTGCCAAGCACCTAGAGCAAGTCTTTAATAGTACACGCCCCCTATATCAGATCCTTTTACGGATCTGGATGATAGTTAGCAGTAGTGATGCTTGGCTGCGGGGATTGTGCGTTGTGTTTAGTATTGGTACTGTTTTTGTTACCTATCGGCTTGGTCGGCGCTTAATGGGAGAGTCCACTGGCTTAATTGCTGCCCTCATCGTTGCCCTCTCACCCCTGTTTATCCATCATGCCCAAGAAGTCCGGATGTACGCACCGAGTACATTCTTTGGTGTTGCTGGCACACTGATCTTAACCCACGCCCTAGAACGTCCAACGACTCCTTTACTATTAGGATGGGCTGGTCTGCGATTCTTGGCAATTATCACCACACCCATTAACGTAGCGCTGCTGCTCCCAGACATAGTTGTGTTTGGCTGGAAGTATCGGAATCAACCTCGTGTTTTGTTCCGTTTCGGGGTCGGACTGTTACTGATTGGTATTTTATGGTTGCCATGGGTGTTTCCCCTAGTAACTAAAAGCGCCAAATTTATGGGAGGTGTAAAAGTACCTGGTACATCAGTTCGTGATCTCGGTGGACGCACTAGTCCTGGTTTACTGCATGTGATCATGCAGCCAGGTCGCTTTACCGCTTGGCCCTTTGGTCGAGCCAATTCCAATGCCATCTACTGGTTTTACAATGCCTACTCTGTCATGTTGACCTGTTTGCTAGGTGTTGTCCTATTCAACAAACCACGCTCAGGTAAGCTGGCTTGGATTGCGGCTTGGGCGTTTTTACCCTTAGTTCTGTTCTTTTCAGTGTCCCAAGTCTCTCGCTCTCTTTGGGTTAATCGTTACCTACTGTTAGCAGCTCCATACCTATTTATTCTTTTAGCAGCCGCTGGGCTCGGCATTTGGCGTCGATGGCGTATTGGTGCGTTGGTGATAGCCCTGATCTATGCCATTGCTGTTGGTGGTGGGCTAAAGCGTTACTATACCGTGCTGGATCGAGAAAATTGGCGTGGTTTAGTGGAAACCATTGCCACCAAAGAACAACCGGGTGATGTGATTGTTTGGTCCATTGGTCAGAGAATACCTGTAGCATTAAATCATTACTATCATGGCTCTGGGAGTATTGAGATTAAGGATGTACTCCCGCGATCGGTTAGAAAAAACGATCAGCAAGCGATAGAAGGTTGGGTTAGCAGTTTGCCCCCAACCCAATCTCGTTTATGGCTAGTTTATGTCAAGTCGTCGAAACTATTTCGGTCTGTTGTTAAAGAGCAATTTCAGATTGAAACCCGAGAGAAACCCATTGATGGGATAGAAATCTTTCTGCTTAAACCACGTTCTGCAGATCAAACCTCTGACGAGTAGACTTCGCCGCAGTTGTCTATTGAAGTAAGCCTAAAAGTAGTTATTGCTGGTTTGTAGCGATCGCAATTTCATCAAATTAGAATCGGTAATGGTAAACATGTAGTGGTTTGGCTACGGTCTGGTAAAGGTAACAGGAGCTAAAATCACCAATTGTGTACCACTACCAACTCCCCAAAGCTTTCATAAGGTAGTAGCAGCACCATAGTGACTCGGTTATGGAAATACTTGAATGAACAACTATCTTGGATATCGATATAATTGAGAGTTTCTGTCCTGGCTTCTATCTTCGTACCTTTCCTCGTATCGTTGAGGATTATTGTTCCAGTTCATATCCCAACGCAGATCCCTTTCAAATTGGTGCAAAATCCTGCCCAAAACATCTTTCATATTCTCATTATCGTCATAGTTGTAGGTACGACACTCCCTGGTGTTGTAGTAGTTACGGCGGTCTGCAACCTGACGCCGCTGACCTCTGTAGCGGCGACCGTAATATCCATGACGATAGCCACGGCTAAACTCGCCCCCTGCGGTGCGCTCTTCATAAGCTATACCCCTCCTGGCATCACGTCGCCCCTCCTGATAACCATCATCGTAAGCTTCACGATGGTTAGCTGCATCCTTCTCAACGTAGTAACGAGGGACACTGTAACAGTATCTGATTTGATCCGCTTTTACTGGGGGAGCAAACAACAGAAGTCCCGAGAGTGTAGCGAACATGAGTAGAGTAGTAGAACCGATTTTTTTCATTGTTGAACCTCGTCATATATTTGGGATATTTGTTCTCTAGATATCCGTAAATACACTGTAGGTTCCATAAATTTCCAATCTCGAAATAAAACTTAATATTAAGAGTAAGGAAATACAGCAATTCTCCTGAGGGGGCGACGAAATAAGCTAAAACGCAGACTCTACGGCGGTTTGCATAACTATCAGGTACACAGGATTGTTTTCCGACTTCCGACTTCCGACTTCCGACTTCCCTCTTCCCTGCTCCGAACGCGCCCCGCGTGGCCCACGGCCTCAGTCCCTAAAAACCCAGAACTTTGTACCTAACTGAATTGCAAACCGCTGTATAAGCGACTTAGCCCTTAGACCTCGTTGATAATACTTTCGTTTATGACTGAAGTTCCCCCATACACGTGTACTATGAATCCCTGAACTCTTACGGTGCCTACATTTTGACAGGTAGGACTAATGTACTACTGGGTACAAATCGATTCATCGCCTTATGTAGTGCTGATGCAAGGCGCTCATCTATTAATTTTTTATTATAGAGCGTACACTTATCAAAAACAAACCTTCACATGGCGTAGGGGTTTTCTGGCCATGGGATACTAAGTTGTGCTATAATGAATAGCCAATGCGTACGCGCCACACTAGTCTAACGTCAGTTTTGGATAAGGAGGAGCGAAGCAGGTAGGCTGAAAGTGCCAACCGTCAACCCCTAGCTTGCCCCATGCTTAGTATAGAAAACCTGTTTTGCCATGTCGTTCGCGTAGCGTGCCCGATAGGGCAATGACTTCTGTCAAACATTTGAACCCTTATGGAACAGACAACTACTAGAAGCGGGCGCAGAATATCGCAATCGGTCATCGGGTCTATGTTTGAGTGAACGGATGACGATTGTGATTGCCTTCCATCAAATGGGCTACCGCACTTTTAAGGACTTTTATCAAAAACTGGTTCAACCTTACTGGCACGAGGCTTTTCCTGGTCTGGTCAGCTACTCACGTTTCGTACAGTTACTCCCTTCAACCTTGTTACCCCTGTGTGCTTACCTGCGATACTGCTTTGGTTAAAATACTGGGGTGAGTTTTATCGATTCCACGAAGCTGAAAGTTTGTCATAATCGACGGATTTCTCAACATCGTACCTTTTCTGGACAGGCAGCGCGTGGACGCACTTCTGTAGATTGGTTCTTTGGCTTTAAGCTTCATTTGGTAGTCAATGATTGCGGAGAACTACTCAATATCACCCTGACACCGGGGAATGTCGATGACCGCAAACCCGTTCCCGCGCTGGTTAAAAGCTTGACGGGTAAGCTGTTTGGAGACAAAGGCTACATCTCCAAAAAACTCAGTGAGCAACTTTGGCAAACTACAGGTTTACAACTGATTACCCCGTTGAAAAAAAACATGAAGAACCGACTCTTGCCGTTGTGGGACAAGCTATTGCTCCGCAAGCGAAGCATTATTGAGACCATCCTCGACCAGTTGAAGAACATTTCTCAGATTGAACACACCCGCCATCGCAGTCCCGTCAATTTTCTGATTAATCTGTTGGGTGGGCTGATTGCCTATTGCCACCAGCCCAAAAAGCCTTCCCTCCGCCTAGAACAGTTATTACCTGCTTCCGCTTAACCAAAACTGACGTTAGTCTAGTACGCTGTAATCTAATCATAGCAATAGGTACAAGCATTTTCTCAAACTGGTTGTACCCAGTAGTACTATTGTTCTACAGCACTCAAAGCTAGGATTGGCATAACTTTTGGGCATAGATAGTACATTTGTACAGGGGAACTTCAGTTATGAACTGGGGGGGCGACATGCAAGCTCAAATCCTTTTGCATGTCGCCCCCCAGGCACAAAAGTCTCTTTTGTCAAGTGAGCTCTATCCCAAAGAACTGCAAAAAATATGGTATTGTCTGTAACATAAAAAATAACTGAAGGAAGGAAAGTAGATTGAATACTTGGCTCGTGATCACAGTGGCGACAATAATCATGTTGATAGTTCTGGGTTTAGAATATGTAATTCATATCAAAAACCTAATGTCTATACCGGTCAGAATCCATGTAAATGGTAGCCGGGGAAAATCATCGGTCACCAGATTAATTGCTGGTGGTCTTAGGGAAGGGGGTTTCAAGGTATTTGCCAAAACCACCGGAACTCAGCCAAGATTAATTACAGATAAAGGGCGAGAATTGCCAGTTTACAGAATAAAGTCGAAAGCTAACATAATCGAGCAGTTAAAAATAGTGGCATTTGCTGCGAAAAACCAGGCGGAAGTGTTGGTAATAGAATGTATGGCACTTAATCCTCGTTTGCAGGCGGTAACAGAGTTAAATATGATTAAATCAACTCATGGAGTAATCACCAATGTACGTGCAGATCATCTTGATGTTATGGGCCCGAGAAAGCGGGATGTGACTCTAGCACTTTTGGGAACGATTCCCAAAAATGGGAAGCTGTTCACAGCAGCACAAGATTATCGAGAAGATTTTCAGATGGCTTGCCAAGATCGTAATAGCGAACTATTGGTTGTATCACCAGCAGAATTAGAGAGGATATCAGATGAAGACATGAGTAAATTTGCTTATATAGAACATAAAGAAAACGTAGCTTTAGCGCTAACAGTATGCAGTGCTTTAAATGTTTCCAAAGACATTGCATTAAAAGGCATGTATAAAGCTACTCCAGATATCGGATCAATGAAGGAGTATACTATTGACAAAGGCGGTGAAAAAATAGTTTTCATTAATGGTTTTGCAGCTAATGATATAGAATCGACAGAAAAAAATTGGAATAATGCTGTTTTGCGCCATAGCGAAAAACCAACAAAAATAATGGTAATAAATACGAGAAAAGATAGAATTAGCCGTTCCCAGGAAATTGGTCAATATATAATTCAATGGAAGCCAGCTGATAAGTATATAGTAATAGGAGAAAAATGTGATGTCCTAATTAAAATAGCGATCGGGCAGGGAATAGCTGATTCAGAAATAATTAACGCTGAAGGATTGATAACGGAAGATATCTGGGAAAGAATAGTAGAGATTTCTGAAGCTTCCTCAATGGTGATGGGTGTTGGAAATATCAAGGATGGGGGAGTAAATCTAATCGAACTGGTGGAGAAGAAAGCGAAATTAACAGGAGAAGTAAATGTGGGAAAATAGTTTGACCGAAGCGATCGCGATCGGGATAGTAATCAGCGTCTTGTTTGCCAACATTACAGGATTTTATCCGGGGGGAATAATTGTTCCGGGATATATTGCTCTTTACCTGGATAGACCATTGAGTATGGTAGTAACTTTTGCTGTGAGTTTCCTGGTATATTTAATTGTTCGTGTTCTCAGTTATAAGCTGATTATATACGGTAGACGAAAAACAGCGATCGCCATACTTTTAGGATTTGGATTCAAATTAATCTGGGATATATTATCGCCAGGAAATTTAGGAGGTGGTATGGAGATGGGACAAGACTCACTTAATGTTATTGGTTATGTTATTCCAGGATTGATTGCGAACAATATGGAATCTTATGGTTGGGTTGAAGCTTTATCAAGTGTGATAATAGGCAGCGTACTGGTTAAGTTAATCCTAATTTTGGTGAGCTAATAGCACTAGGAGGTTTTTGAACATGAAAAGACTGTACTGGCAATCGGAAAAACAGACTTGGAAAATTATCCTGACCGTCGCTATAGTAGCGTTGATAGGTTTAATGGCTGTGGAAAATATTTCGGTGAAAGCTGGAGAGACAGAGATAAAAGCTGCCCAAATAATGCAAGCTGGTATGGAGACTATAAAAGAGTATCGTCAGAAAGAAGTTGGCGAACAATACTACGATCAATATGATGCGGACAAACTTAATAAGTTTATTGAGTCGGGGATGATAGGAGTGCTATCATCCCCGATAACAACAATGGTAGTTGCTCCTACCGCTAAAGTAGCAACAATTAATCCAAATTGGGCGGCATTAATGGTCGATTTATACATAAAAGCGGGAGTAAAAAATGGAGATACTATAGCTGCAAGCTTCAGCGGTTCCTATCCAGCTTTGAATCTTGCTGTTATGGCGGCAGCAGAAGCAATGGATATAAAAGTTATTGCGATCTCCAGTGTTGGCAGTTCCTCATGGGGATCTAATCTTCCCAATCTAGCATGGCTTGATATGGAAAGAATTCTCAACGAAAAACAAATTATTTCCAATCGGTCTGTAGCTGCTTCTCGGGGTGGATTGGAAGATTTAGGATTAGGACTGGAAGCACAAGCAGTACAAATGATGGAAGAAATTATCAAGCGCAATAAGATGTACTATATTTACGAAATAGATCGAAGACAAAATATCGACCATAGAATGAGTATTTACAGTCAATATAGTGATAGTGATACAATCAAACTTTATGTAAATGTAGGAGGTGGCAAGATATCTGTAGGTGACGATACCAAAGAAAGAATTTTCCAGGCTGGACTCAATAAAAATATGCGGATAAAACCAGGTACTTCTGACAGTCTGATGAAAAGATTTGCGGAAAGTGGTATGCCTGTAATTCAGATGAGACATATGACAGAACTTTGCAAAAGACTTAATATGCCTTGCGATATTGAAGAAATACCTCTTGTCAGTGAAGTAAAAATATTTAGCCACTATAATAAGTTTTTGGTAATTGCGGTTTTCACGGTGATTACTGCTTTATTGTTGCTATTGGTCAAAGAAAGGCAAGGAACTATTATCTTGAATTCGGCAGAGACAAACTTGGCAGAAAAAGACTTGCCAGTTGCATAAAACCTCCATAAAAATGTCGTTAGGAGGATAAAATATCGTGAAATATAAAAATATCCTAGAAAATATCCTAGGACATCGAGCCAGTATTCTCAGTATAATTGATATTTAACCTTTGGGAATAGGTAGTTTTCCCCAGCCAGATATTCAGACTCTCTTGATTGTGGCTGCGAACTTGCAATACTTTGAGATTATTGGGTGTCGGTAATTCTTGAGGCAGCGGGGCAAAATCTTCTTGCCATTCAATCAGCATTAAGCCATCAAACCAAGCCCGGTTATTTGCTCCCTCAGTCGAAGCATTTTGGCAAACAATGTCAACAGCCTCCGTGTTTTCGGGAGGCTGAAAATCGAAACTGAACAATTGCCAAGGAACAGACTCAGATAAGGCCATCGCAGTTTCACTGGAAATGGGTGGCAAAGGGCGATCGCTATAATCGCTGTAATATTTGGATCTGCGTCCTTGGTGAGTATAATACTGGATTTCAACCTTAGCTTTGGCATTTTGCTCAGTTTGCACGTAACCTAAAAGGGTGTAGTTTTTGCCAGACTCAACGGGAATTTTCGATGTCAGATTTGCTTGCCCGTCGGAACTGTTGCTAGACATCCCAGTAATTTGCAAAGAACGTTGGCCAAATTTAGCCACAGAATCATCGTACAATTCACCCGATCCGTTCAAATCCCATAAATTGATTTCAGATTCTTCAAATCCACTCAACCAGAGAAGATCCCGACCAAATCTTGCTTCTGCTTTGGCATCTGCGGAAACCGAAGAAAGCAACCAAGACTCGTCCAGAACAATGGGAGTGGAGAGACTGTACTTGTCCTGGGTTGGCTGAAGGGGAATTGTTGTTTGAATAACCTTGTTATCCTGGGATATGCTATCTCGATCCAAAATGATCCGTCCGATATTCTCTTCAGGTAAAACCAATGTCGAAAATTTAGACGAGTAATCGGCAATTTCTTTAATAATCGAGTTAGCCAGATTACCCCTAACGGACTTCGGCACATAATCAGCGCGATAAATAGGATGGAAAAACGCTTCAAAGACACCATCCTTATCGATCTTGCAGGTAAGAATCATACTCGGTAAGGTTTCAAACCAAGGTTGGTCAAAGACAAAGTTAGCCAAACTATGGGCAATCAGTTTTCCTTTGTACATTTCCACCCCTTGTAAGACGTGGGGATGATGAGAAACAATCAAATCTGCGCCCAAGTCAATGGCCAAATGCTCTAATTCTCGCCAGCTTCCGGGTTCGCTGCTGTATTCTTTCCCACCGTGAATCGACACAATCACCACATCAGCTTGGTCACGAACAGTCTTGATTCCCTCTTCTAAATAATGGCTGGTTAGTCGCATCGAACCAGCGCGATCCACATCAGCATACAGCCAGGGAGGTTGCTTGCCGGTAATTCCAGAGAAACCAAGAAAGGCAATTTTAATTCCGTGTATTTCCATTAACAGTGGTTTAGCTGCGGCTTCAAGGTTCATCCCTGAACCGAAGTGCTTGATATTGTTGGCATTTAGCACATCAATGGTCTGTTGTAACCCTTCCTCTGAGAAATCTAAAGTGTGATTGTTGGCAAGGGAAACTACGTTAATACCTGCGTAGGTTAGTCCCGATACATATTCGGGCTTGGTGTGGAATTTTACAAATTTGCTGGGGTGAGGAGTACCGCGATCGCTCAACGGAGTTTCCAGATTGGCGAAATTAATATCTCCCTGGGCAAAAATCTCCCGAGTCGGCTCAAAAATTGCATTGACCCCGTACTTAGGGATAAAACTATCAGGGGTGTTTTCCCATCGCCTTGTCATCATCACATCCCCAACAAAGTTAGCAATGATATAGTTTTTTTCCTCTACTTGGCTAAGAGAAAGTGCTTGACCCGAATAAAATAAGACCATAAAGAGCATGAATATAGCCCTAGCTATTATCCATATCCTCTTGCTATTATCCATATCCTCTTGCGCCGTTGTTTGATAATTTTTCAACGAATTGCGTTTAAAAAAAAATAAATCATGGTGCATCCCAGTTTGGCAATGAGCACAACTACTCATAAAATGCTGTTGCTGAATAGTGGAAGGGTTAACCAGAAAGGTAATTTTTTTGATACTTTAAATAATAAGTAAAAAGCCTGATTGTTAGACTTTAAAAAACAGGTAAAATTCGATCGCTTGCTCTGTTAACGGGGGATTTAGTGGGAAAAATGACTATTCGGATTGGCAACGGTTACGATATCCATAAATTGGGCAAAGGTCGCCGTCTGATTATCGGAGGTGTGGAAATTCCTCATGAATTGGGATTAGTCGGTCACAGTGATGCCGATGTCCTGACTCACGCCATCATGGACGCCATGCTGGGAGCCTTGAGTTTGGGCGATATTGGTCATTATTTCCCCCCAACTGACGAAAAATGGGCGGGTGCGGATAGTTTGGTATTGTTGAGTCAGGTGAATCAGTTGATCCAATCCCATGGCTGGCAGATTGGCAATATTGATTCGGTAGTGGTGGCAGAGCGTCCTAAGCTTAAGCCTCATATTAAGACGATGCGCGATCGCTTAAGTGTAGTCCTAGACCTGAAGCCTGACCAAATTGGCATTAAGGCAACCACTAATGAAAAGTTGGGCCCGGTGGGACGTGAAGAGGGAATTGCCGCTTATGCTGTAGCGTTGTTAGTGGGAGATTGATCGGAAATAGTGATTGAATAGTTAATGCGATCGCATTTCTAGATCAAATACTCAGCTTCTATAAATAATGGTTCAAACCTCTTCTAACTGGCCCAGTTTGTTGCAACAGTTGTTGGATGGGCAATCGTTATCCAGTGACCAGGCATCACAACTGATGCAGGGATGGTTGAATGAAGAAATTCCCACCGTCTTATCTGGCGCACTTTTGGCAGCTATCCAGGCTAAAGGAGTATCCGCTACCGAATTGGCAGGGATGGCTCAGGTGCTACAATCCCAGTCTTTGCAAAAGACAACCATTGAACACAACCAACCCGTTATTGATACTTGTGGTACCGGTGGGGATGGCGCGTCTACGTTTAATATCTCTACCGCAGTAGCCTTTGTAGTTGCGGCAGCTGGAGTGCTGGTGGCTAAGCATGGTAATCGTTCTGCCTCTAGTAAGGTCGGTTCCGCTGATGTGCTCGAAGGCTTAGGAGTAAATTTATCAGCAGCACCGGACAAGATTCAGGCAGCCCTGGATGAGGTAGGGGTAACGTTTCTGTTTGCTCGGGGTTGGCATCCAGCCATGAAAGCAGTGGCACCGTTACGGCAAACCCTCAAAGTACGGACAGTGTTTAACTTGTTAGGACCATTGGTAAATCCCTTGCGTCCCACCGGTCAGGTAATTGGTGTCTATGCTCCCAACTTTGTAGAAACTGTAGCGCAATCGTTGTGTTTAATGGGTACTCCCAACGCAATAGTTCTCCATGGCAGGGAAAAATTAGATGAGGCGGGATTGGCAGATGAAACTGACTTGGCACTGCTATCGGGGGGTGAGGTGCGACTTTTGAGTCTGAATCCGGAACATCTCGGTCTAACTCCTGCTCCTACTGAGTCCCTACGAGGCGGTGATGTAGCGGAAAATGGAGCAATTTTACGGAATGTTTTGCAAGGTAAAGGAACACCAGCCCAGCAGGATGTGGTGGCATTAAATGCTTCATTAGCCCTTCAAGTCGCCGGTGTTATACCTCTCGAAGACCACACAGCAGGGATTGCTATGGCAAAGGATGTTATGGCGAGCGGTGCCCCTTGGTTGAAGTTAGAGCAATTGGTGAAGTTTTTAGCTTAACTCACCAGCAGCCCCAGGTCTGACTTGTCAGGGTAACCTGGGATTAATGGCTGAGGGTGCTACCCAATGTCGAGATCCGAAGTTAGCTATTCCCTATTCCCTTCACCCAGCGCTATAGTTAATGACTGGAGATATTTTCCCCACTCCACTGCCAACGGAATTTCTGTAAAGGGAATTTTGACTGGATCTATGGGTTTGAGGAACTGAAATTCTAATGCGATCGCACGACCTTTATCCGGTGGTTGCTCTAAGTCAACCACTTGATTATCAACTAGCAAGTTGATTGATTTAACGTCTTTGAGGGAAAAGGTTTCTAGATTTACTGGTTCATTTCTAGTGGGTTTGCCCCAAGTCAGGTCACTGCCGTTTTGACCAAGCACGGCATAGATATCATACTTTGCCCGTTCAAACTGTTCAGCCCAGCGGCGATAAGCTTCAATCTTTTGGTATTCGTTCCAACCTGACCAAGCCAGCCAGCAAAATGCTGCTAGCAGAGGTAACCATAGTAAACCACGTTCCATTCAGTTTTTTGGATCTTTACAACTAAACTATAGTAAGAATATATAGCAGTTCTGAATTGCTTGAAGTACCTCGTCCTAGATTTTAGGGAGTAGGGAGTAGGGAGTAGGGAGTAGGGGTCATAAAATTAAATCGACCCCATAAGTTATGATTGCTGATAGCTGACCGCTCAAAGTAGCTTTCTGATTACTTAACCAACCCGCTAGGTTTGTTGCCAGTTCATACGGTTGCGAATCAAGGTTTCTGTCATCTTCGCTAACTGGTCTAGTTGAGCTTTCTTGTCCGTGGCGCTTTTCTCATAGTTCCGCTTCCGCATCAAAGCCGCACGGGCTAAGTCTTCTCTATTGTTTTTAATAGCTTGAATTGCCACTTGCTGCCAGACATTAATTTCTTTAAGTTCCTGTTTATACTTAGGTTGAATCTCATCCCAAACCACCCTGAGATCAGATAATGCTTGATTAAGTAACTGAGTTGTATCGTCTTGCTTTGCTCCCTGAAGTGCTTGTTTTATAGCTTCGTACAAACCCTCGATATTCGTATTACTAATTACCGGAATAAAATCCTTGACTTGCTGGCTTTCATTTTTCCCAGTCTTGCACCAATTAGCAAAGTGTTCACAGTTATTAAAAATTAGGTTATATTGCCTTTCCCCTAATCGACTTTCTGCCCGACGAATCACAACATCTGGAATTAAACAAACTGAGTACTGTTTGACATAAATTTTTGTTTCACCTAGAGCAAAGGTAGCCATAGAATTACGTTCAATTGTCTCAGTTTTTTTGCGGTAGTGGATCACACTACCGTCTCCACAGTCAATACCATGATGTTGGTAAACCCCTTCAAAGTTAAGAAACTTTTGGAATACGTAAATTTGATCTCCTCGCGCCATTATTTTCTCTTGGTTTTCTCCGGCACTAATCAAATAAAATTAACCAAAACTATCAAAGCCCTCCATTATCAAAGGAGACATCCTCCTTGCTGGGAATTATCGGCATTTTATCAGAATCGGAAACATCTACTGAATTATTCTCTTGTGGCTGCTGGCGGCGTATGCGAATTTGGTTTAGGCGCGCTCCAGAAGCAGACACAACGGTCAATTCTAGATTGTCATAATTTAAGGTTTCACCGGGTACAGGAATTTTCTGAAACTTGTCGAGCAGAAAACCGCCCAAAGTGTGATAGTCATCAATTACAGGTAGGTTTAAATCCAAAAGTTCGTTGACTTCTTCGATATTCATCTGAGCTTGCACCAGGAAGGTATACTCGTCCAGAATTTGTACCGTCAAGTCCTGGGTTATGTCAGATTCAGGTCCATCACCAATAATTTCAGCAATTAAATCCTTGAGGGTGACTAATCCAGCTGTACCTCCAAACTCATCCACCACCATCACCATTGCCAAATGCGATCGCTGCATCATCGGCAGTAATTCACTCAATGGGGTAGTTTCTGGGACAAACTTAGCTGGGCAAACCAACAATTTAATCGGTGTCTGAAGTCCTAGCTTCCCTTTAGATAAAGGTTTAGCCAATTTTTTGAAGTCGATAATGCCACGAATATCATCTAGGGATGCCCCAATCACAGGATAGCGAGAGTGACTAGTCTTGGCAACTTCCTCTAACAAGATTTCGAAGGTTGCTGCATGGGAAATAGCAATAAGACTGGTGCGGGGAACCATTACCTCTGCGGCTGTTACCTCCCCAAACTCAAACACATTTTTCAGTAGTTTTCTCTCTTCTGCTTCCAGTCCAATAGACTCCCGTTCAGTGGTAATTATGAGTTGCAACTCTTCCGGCGTTACACGGCTATACCAACCTTGACCAGAATATTGAACACCCACCAACCTCAGGAGCCAGCGGGTAGATTGATTCAAAATCTGGATAAAAGGATTGAAAAACCTGGCAATTACCAGACTGGGTGGCCCCAGAAACCGTGCTAGTTGTTCTGAGTAAAGTAAAGCCAGGGATTTGGGGCAAAGTTCCCCCAAAACAATTTGTAGATACGCAATCAGGAAAAATGCCACCAGGATTGCTAGGGAATGGGTAATAACTGGACTTAGATCTGGCGTTATTGGTAGCTTTGCTATCCCAGCTGCTACCAAAGTTGCCATGGTAGTCTCCCCAATCCATCCCAGAGCAAGGCTCGAGAGGGTAATCCCTAACTGAGTTGTAGATAGTAATCGGTCAATGCTCTGTTGCAAAGCCTGAACCGTCTTTGCTTGCACGTCACCCGCATCTACTAATTGGCTAATCCGCGATCGCCGCACGGCCACCATCGAAAACTCAGCCGTGACAAAAAAAGCATTGATGGCTATCAGTAGTAGCACTGATAACAATCCCAGAAAAACCTCTCCCTCAGAGAGGCTAATAGAAGCATCCACTGTTAGAAGAACCATCAGGTTGGCAACCATAGAAAAGGTGAAAGGTAAAAGCAAATAATTTTCATTTTTTGCTGGTTACGGTTGCCTTCTGATGTATCTTCTTAGAGCTAGGGCAGCTTGGTATGGAGTTATCGGTTACCATCAAAAACTTATCAGTTGTATTATGGGGTTTTCAGTTGTATTACTAGCATTTGCTTGAGCTAGTTCACGAATGCCAGTCAAGGAAATTTCTGAAACTGGCTGTGAAACTGGCTGTGAGACTGGCCGTGAGACTGACTCTGAAACTGCCTTAGTTGCTTGCTATCAACATAAGATTTTAGGATAGCGTCAAGGTTTTCTCCTTAACAACCATTCCCTCGAGCTGCTTCCTTATCTAACTACAGGAATCTGAGACATTTTCAACTGTAGTTTTTGATCCGGATAATCGGTCAGTGTCAGGGAAAGCTTCTCGGAGTTCTCTAGTAAAGCTGTCGGTATGCTCACTGTTCCAGAAAATTCCTTGCCATTAGCCGGTAATTCTCCTGGTAAGCCTTCCGTAATTGCACTTAGGGCACGACCGCGATCATCGGTAACATTCAAAAAGCTGTACAGAAACCTGACTGGATTAGAACTCTGATTCTTCAAGCTGACATCCAACATTAAAGAACCCTCCTGCACACTGGCAGAATTTACCGCTAGGGTGACTCCCTTATCCTGACTTTTAACCGGTAAATTTAGCTTAGGGTTTTTCCGAGTGAAGGATGCCTCTTGAGTCAATACATCAGACGACGACTCCTTCTGAGCGGGCTTAGACCAACTAATTTGCTTAGTTTTCTGGCTGTTTTTCTTAGCCGAAGGATTTTTACCCTTATTGTGTATGTGGGCGTGAACGTTAACCAGGATATCCTTCTCGCTCACAATCAAGACCCCTTCTTTCCCAGAAGAAGACCCCTTCTTTCCTGTCAACTTTTTCTTAGGGTTAGTATCCGGTTGAGTAACTCCTTTGAGGGCTTCGTGACCGAGAGAGAATCCCCAAAAGGCACTCACGACACCTGCACCTAACATCATTGTCAGTAGAACTATGGTTAGCGCTACAGTTGTGTTTAATTTCATAGGGTGATTAACGTTATTCCGAATTACCGCTGGTTCCGTGCTGTATTATAGTGCTGCTATACAGCTAGATTATCTTATGTTCTCAGAATTATTGGATAAATCGGGAATTTATAGTTAGTGGTGTTGCAATAACTTGATTCAGGCTACCATAATAATATAAAGGAATCACCCAGGGTTGGCCGAGCGGTTGAGGCAGCAAACTCATAATTTGCCCTAGGCAGGTTCAACTCCTGCACCCTGGATTGGACACTTGCGGTCAGCTACTACTATCACCCCATACTGATCTCGCCCATACTCATCATCTACGCAGCTGTGGTATGGGCTGCGGTGCCAAGAAAAATTCTTGGTTTTCCACTTGGATTGGTATATCACTCGATTGCTCTAGCAACCGTAGGGAAGTATTGTAGGGGTTTGGTAAATCCAGAGTACGAATGACAGGACCGCTCGAAACCTGCTGCTCTAGTAGATCCCGATAAAGATTACTGACACGCTCAGCATCCCGCTCAAGTGCTAGTTCTGGAAACGCAGGTGGCCATCCGGAACCGAAAATTGTATCGATTTGACTCTTGATGCTCCTGTTTTCGAAAAAGTCCCCAGAGTTATCAAAAAAAGCGTTTTCAAAAGCCTCAGGTAAGGTTATTAGAGGAATTAGCTCCAACTCCTCCGAATTAGTTTCTGCTATGGCACCACCTGCTCCTAGACTAGCAGTGGCTGCTATAACTACAACACTAAACAGCTTTGCCCAACGCATTTGCATCGTAATCACCCGTAGTTTTCCTCAATAGTATCCGATATTAGGGGGAAACTACCCCAGCGGGTGAAAGAATACCCACCAAATCCAAATCAACCGGTTTGATGGTAGCTTGTAGGCTCCCATTTTCCCTTGACTCTAGGTTTTTTTCAGTAAGTTTCATGAACATCCAATCTCAAGCCCTGTCCATGCCAAAGGATTTACCTACCCTGCGACCTTTTCTGCTGGATTTGTTTTGCCAACTCGCTTACCAAGAGGGTGATTTTGTGCTTTCGTCAGGGCAGCGTAGCTCTTATTACATCAATGGTAAACAGGTCACCCTTCATCCTCAAGGAGCATTGGCAATAGGACGTTTGCTATTCTCAATGCTACCTGCTGATACTCAAGCAGTTGCTGGCTTAACTCTAGGTGCAGATCCGATCGTGAGTGCGGTTAGCATTGTTTCTGCCTTAGAAAACTGCCCTATCCCAGGTCTAATTATCCGCAAACAGCCAAAAGGTCATGGAACCAAGGCATACATTGAAGGTCCTACTTTGCCCACAGGAGCCAAAGTAGTGGTATTGGAAGATGTTGTGACTACTGGGCAATCAGCCATGAAAGCCGTGGACCGCCTTAAGGAAGCCGGTTACCAGGTAGAGCTGGTAATAGCCCTGGTTGACCGGCTGCAAGGTGGAGCCGAGCTTTATCAGTCGGCTGGGCTAATGTTTCAAGCTCTGTTTTCGATTAACGAAATCCGAGAACACTACCAGGGTTCTCTTGATCAATCCAGTTGACTAGCCCAGTTGGCTAGCCCAGTTAACTAGCTAATTTATATGGCTCAGGCGGGATTTGAACCTGCGACCTCGGGCTTATGAGTCCCTTGCTCTAACCACTGAGCTACTGAGCCTTTTTTTCAACCCTTATGTACTATAACATATCAATGCCAATAATTTATCTAAATAATTTTCTTGAACAGAAGTTTAGTTGGCATACTGCATGGGCACCCATGGAACGGCACAGGTAAAAGGGTATAGGGAAAAGGTAGAAGAAAAATAGGAAAGGTAATTTCGGCTTCAGGCTTAGACTTTGCCTTTAGCTCAAGCTGCTAAGGGTCATACTAAATATTGTCACCAGAAGGTGAGGAAGAGTAGGAAAGTTCCGTTTACTCACCTTACCCTTCACCTCTGTCTCCTCCTTCGACCTGGTAATTTGGCCTGATGGGGATACTTCCCTTGAAATCACTTTATTACCGTCTTCTAGGCAAATAGGCCATTGGATTGGCAGCTCCCCGACCTCTGGGATGAAGCTCAAAGTGTAAGTGAGGACCAGTGCTATAACCTGTGCTACCCATAGCGGCAATTCGTTGACCTTGGCCAACCTGTTGTCCACGACGCACAAAAATTCTGCTGTTGTGGGCATAAAGGGTCAGACTTCCATCAGGATGCTTGATTTCCACCAATTTACCGTAACCACCTGAATTCCAACCAGCACTGACCACAACACCAGGGGCTGCTGCTATAATCGGTGTCCCAATGGGAGCTGCAATATCAATGCCCTTGTGCATCCGTCCCCAACGCCGACCATAACCTGAGGTAAGCACACCATTACTTGGCCAGATATATCCGTTAAAGCGGTTAGGGCTATCTGGCAAGTACATATCTGGTTGAGACAGAGGTGGCACTCCTGGTGAAACAGGTTTTCCTACCGGTATGCGGATTATTGGGTTAAATCGTTCCGGTGGGGCAGGAGCTACAGCTATCCTTCTCGGTTGTGATACCTCAGGTGGAGGCACAGGAATGGCAATAGAACTGCGTCTAGTTTTCTGAGGTAGCTGAGGTCTTGGAATAGCAATAGGAGCCTGTGGAGCTGTCGGTGGCTGCGGTAATAATTGCCACTCTTTTGTACCGCTTGCTTGATTATTCTCAGGATTGAACTGGGGAGTGATCTCAACAGATTTAGACTCCTTATCTGAGGGTTCAGCAACTGCCTCGTTAGTAGGAACTCCTAGGTTGATTGGTTTGTTTTCCTCTGGGCTGGTTTTATTCTCCCGGATTTCTTCTCGCATCTTGAGAATATCAGCCCTTAATTTTTCAACATAGGAGTTGCGCTGAGAGTTAATAGACTCTAAGGGCTGATTTTCAATAGAGGAATTAGCCTGAGCTAACAGACCACTGTCTGAAGTCGATTGAGTCAGAATCGTCTCAGTTAACGGTTTTACCTTAGGTTTTTCCTGTATAGATACGGGTGTGATTTGATCTCTACTAGTAGAAGTCTTAACAGAGATAGTTCCTAAATCCAATGGTCGCGCTATTCCTGGCTTCCAAGATTTAGATTTCCGGCTATTGCTAGATAGCAAGGTAAAAGAGGACTTTTGGTGATCGAATCTCCTAAATTGAGGAATTTTCAGCTGTTGATTAATTTCAATTAGGTGAGGATTATCTAGCTGATTGGCTAAGACTAGCTCTGAGCGGGATAAACCATAGCTACGGGCAATAGAATCGAGGGTTTCACCAGCTTTGACCTGGTGAAACGAGTTGCCAGTAGATGACAGCCTAGTTCCCACCACCACTGGCTGTGGTACATTTAGTTGCTCTGTAGTTACCTTGGTTGTAGCCGATGCAATTCTTGGAGTACTGACCTTGAAAACTGATGGTTTGACTGCCGATATGACAGTTGTTTCTGGAGTCGGTACTGGAATGACCACTGGTAGTGGCTCAGATCTAGTTGATTGGGTTAAGGCTGGTGATACAGCAACTTTCGGCATTGGCTGTGGGAGCAGCGCCGGAGCTGTAGGTACCGTAACAATGGGCTGCGATGTTTGTGTTACTGAACCCTCAGGTTTTAGCACTGCAGGGGGTAAAGTGTGTGGGCTAGAACCAAGGGTCGCTGATGCCAGTTCATAAGACTTGTTAAACTCCTCGGACCTCAACTGAACCAGACTTTTGCTCAGACGGTTTCGATGTTTTTGAAGGCGCTTGAGGGCTAGGTCTTGTCTAGCTTTTAAAAGATTATTGGTCTTGTCGGAAACAGCTTGTGATGCATCCGTTGACAGGTTACCCGATTTTGAGACTGGTGCAGATGCTAGCAACTGTTTTGGCTCTACACCCTCAGACTTAGATGAGGCTTTGACATCAGTACCCTTAACCTCACCAATGGTAGACTTCCTGGCTATTGGGAGAGTTTCATCGGTTTTGAGCTTGTTAAAATTCGCGTTCGCGTAGCGTCGGCTTTGCCGAATCGCAAGTTCTGAGGGTGAGGCTGGCTTTGATTCGACACCCCCTTGTCCCTCCTTAGCCGGGTTTAGCAATGAGGGGATTGAAACAGCGGTAACCTTAAATTCGGCTGCTGGTAGATTCGTCCCACTTGGCTCAGGAGCAACTGGCTCGAATGCCATTGCTTCATCACCCTGTTGAGGTAATAGTAACCCAGATGCCCCCATGGAAATCGCCAATCCAATCATGGCTGCTGAGGTACGAGCCTTACGGTTCACCTCAAGGGGAATTGCTGCACCGACCGGATGATTACTTGCAGGTAGTTTCGATGGCGAATCTGATGACTCTGCTGCACAGGTCGGAACATGATTGACCTTATCAGTAAGTGTTCCTTTCAAAAACGTCCTCCTGGTGTTTGACGAGCGCTTAACAGTTCCTGATTTATTTTTTACCAGTCAATGATGTGACTCACTTCTAAAGTGTGATCCAAATCACATCTATTTGGGAGACTTAGCAAAGATTACCGTGCTTCTTTGATTTAGACAAGCTCACATGACTACTAAAAAATTTATTCCTTGACGGCAATAGCTAGATACACCTTGAAGCCATTGATAGGTAATTATCCTTAGACAACTAGGTGGACAACATCCCATAGCAGAGATATTGTCGGGATTGACCACGGCTGCCGTTCCGGATTCCTGCATATGCTGCATATATATGCATATAAAGTAACTGGCTAATCAGGCGTTCTCCGGGAAACCACCCTCAGTAACCCAAGAAAATCGAGCATATTTGCTGATTATTCTGTTTGAGCGCCATAAAAACAGCGATGGGACTCTCGAAGCAACTGACTGATTACAGCTGAACTCTACGGGAATTTTGGGTAAGACAACAACCGTATAATCCTGTATCAACCCGGATCTTAATCGTGGGTTGCTAGTTGATGGTGTGCTCACAAAATCCTTCAAATCCTCCTTTTATCTACTGATAGCTGGTTTGGTATACTGATCACTCCCCATTTGATATCAGCAAAATCTATGGGTAATTTCTCGGTAATCCTACTCTTTATGATAGAAATTTCTTATATGTGTTAAGTAATTTCAGTCTTCTAGATAGCTTAATTTCTGGTGAGTAATTCTACACACACTAACTCATTCAACCAAGGTGCGTCCGGCCAGCTGTAGGCTGACAGTCCTTGATTCTACCCAAAGATGCTTGTTTTGACGTCTTTCCCTGATTAAAACAGACTTGTGCAACAAAACGTTTTTACACAGTTTAACCAAATCTAAAAATCTAGTTATTGATTGATCACCTAGGGAATTCGCTGAGAGGGATTGTTTTTCACAAAAATTACACATTTATACAGACATTTCCTATTTACACCATCAGTAGAGGATAAATTAGGCATTTGAACTCTAGCTATAGTGTTTAAACCCCTGAAGGGGGATAAGTATGTTTTGAGTGGGGCAATCAGCTGCTCCCCATGTAATTTTTCTATCGTAGTCCGGCAACAGTGGCACGAGGGAAACAGCGACTTTAGTCGCCGTCGATATTTCTATTGACACCCGATTTCAGGAGTGATATATTAAAGTGCTAAGCTTTAATTAAGGATTAAACGGTTAAGGCTTAAACGTAAATCGATACAAGTAAATCGATACAACTAAATCTATAAGAAAAATCTATACAAGTAAATCTATACAAAAGAAATCTATATCAAAAATTTATACAAATAGGACTGGGGAAACCAAGTAAACTTAGTAAGTCCTAATTATTAACACAGAAAACACCTATTCCAAGTAACCCAACTGACGCCTGGCCTCAAATAAGCCAAGGGCAGCACTGACGGAGAGATTTAAGCTGCGAACTCCCGGCTGGGTCATGGGGATAAAGACTTTAGCCTGACAAGCATCTAAGACATGGGGAGGCAAACCTGTGGTTTCGCAGCCAAACAATAACCAGTCCTTGGGCTGAAACTGAAACTTGATATAGTTGTATGTTCCTCTCTTGGTAAAGCCAATCCAACGCCCCTCTTGCTTCTGGTGATAGCTGACAAATGCATCAAGGGAATCATGATATTTAAGATCTACATAGGGCCAATAATCTAGTCCTGCTCGTTTCAAGTAGCGATCGCTAATTTCAAAACCCAACGGACCCACTAAGTGCAATTGAGTAGTGGTGGCGGCGCAAGTTCGGGCAATATTGCCGGTATTCGGTGGAATTTGCGGGTTGATTAAGACAACTTTTACCATCATTTCAACTCCAATTCCCCTCCCGCTAAGTCTTTGACTATAACGGGAGGGGAATTGGAGACCAGATTTGTTGTTCTTTCCGATGATATCCGCTAGAATGGATAAATCGGAACACCGATTAATGCGCTCAAAAGAGCAGCGGTTTATGTGCAAGCTGAAAAGCCTCTGCTAAAGACATGAACCAAAAACTAACAAGTAAGCCCGATGTTTGATGCTCCTAGGTCGCCGCTAGGCGAAGGGAGGGTTTAGAGGCTGTTTGGCTCAGCCAGTAAGAGTTTTGTACTCTTGCGAATCCCTGGATATAATCTTGATTTAGCCATGGGAGATTTCAATGGAGCCGTCGGGATTTTCCTGTTCGCGTAGCGTCGGCTTTGCCGAAAGGCGATGTGGGAGTGCGGCTCGTTCCTAGGAGGAGCCTCCTGAAACAGGAGAGGTATGACTAGGGGGATGGTTAGTATCCGGTTGAGTAACTCCTTTGAGGGCTTCGTGACCGAGAGAGAATCCCCAAAAGGCACTCACGACACCTGCACCTAACATCATTGTCAGTAGAACTATGGTTAGCGCTACAGTTGTGTTGAATTTCATAGGGTGATTAACGTTATTCCGAATTACCGCTGGTTCCGTGCTGTATTATAGTCCTGCTATACAGCTAGATTATCTTATGTTCTGTGAATTATCGGATAAATCGGGAATTTCTAGTTAGTAGTGTTGCAATAACCTGATTCAGGCTACCATAATAGAAAGGAATAACCCAGGGTTGGCCGAGCGGTTGAGGCAGCAAACTCATAATTTGCCCTAGGCAGGTTCAACTCCTGCACCCTGGATTGAACACTTGCGGTCAGCTACTACTATCACCCCATACTGATCTCACCCATACTCATCTACGCAGCTGTGGTAGCGGCTGCGGTGCCAAGAAAAATTCTTGGTTTTCCACTTGGATTGGTATATCACTCGATTGCTCTAGCAACCGTAGGGAAGTATTGTAGGGGTTTGGTAAATCCAGAGTACGAATCACAGGGCCACTGGAAACTTGCTGCTCTAGTACATC
>NZ_JAAHHZ010000040.1:0-62380 GCF_010672005.1 Moorena sp. SIO4A5
CTTGTTTCGCTTCCCAAAAAGCTCGTGACCGCTACTATCGAAAGATTACCTTCTCTCTGATTCAGGAATTTGATGCCTGGGCCTAAATGTACTGCTAAATGTACAAAAAAAAGTGTCCGTCAGTCAGGGTTATAGCACTACCAATTAAGGTTAGTGCTATTCATCTGCTGACAGCTGACCGCTGAAGGCTGAATGCTTACAACCAGCTAACCTTGGCCTATTGGCCACGCGATCGCGTTCAACCTGTTAACCTTCAACCAGCTAACCTTGGCCTATTGGCCACGCGATCGCGTTCAACCTACTAACCTTCAACCTACTAACCTTCAACCTACTAACCTTCAACCAGCTAACCTTGGCCTATTGGCCACGCGATCGCGTTCAACCTACTAACCTTCAACCTACTAACCTTCAACCTACTAACCTTCAACCTACTAACCTTCAACCTACTAACCTTCAACCTACTAACCTTCAACCAGCTAACCTTCAACCTACTAACCTTCAACCTTCAACCCTTCAAGGTAGCCAACGAGCATTAAATCCAGTTAAGAGTGGTTCCGCTTCCAGCTTCACTGGAGTATCTGACGATGTATCATCCTCTAAAGGTAATAGCCAGAGTCTAGCATTAGCAATTATTTGTCCTTCATCAGTGATCAAACCTTCCTCAGATGACCGTTCAGGGACTATTTGATCAAAGAGTATACCTAAGTCATCTGGGGACAAGCTCATATGAACTTCCTGTTGCTCCGGTAAAACTACCAAGCGCTTTAAAGTATACTCATTCTTGTCATTAGGTTTAAGGTTAATCGCTGCTAGGAACGGTTCTTCTTTGAACTCTTCCCCAGCAATGAGTTGGCTGAGCAGACAATAGAGAATCTGGTTTTGCGCCGAGAATTCACAACTATGGACAGAACCAGTGGTGCGCAGTATCTCTTGCTCAGAGCCTTGGTTTTTGACTAGAAATAGCGATCGCGTATAGTCACTATTAAACTTCACCATCACTGCTGCTGAACCATCCTTAGCAAAGTTTAGGACCATGCCAAACTTCGGTAAAAAGTCTAGGGGTTGAGCATTTGGTGTCAAGGGTAAAATGCCCACTCCCTGACCTTGAGCCATCGCAATAGCGTTGCTGTCAGGAGTAATCATAAAATCTCCTCCTGGTTCATGGTCTAATGGTTTCGGTTTAGTACCAGTTTGTATGGTCCACAGCCCAAATTCCGAAGGATTACTGCGACTGACCCGCTGTACCACAATCGTTTTACCATCAGCAGACAAATCAAACTTCAGATTCTGGTAGTCTTTGCTATCGAGAACCAGCTCAACTTTACCACCAGAGTCTGAGGATACGGTCTCTTGAGCTGGGGCACGAGTAGATATGCCCGTGGTCACAGTATATAATTTTGCAGAGAGCAAGTCCTGTTCTTTATTCTGACTTCTAACAGCAGAGAAAAGAATTCGGCTGCCATCAGGATAGAACTTAAAGTCCATAACCAGCAAATCTGGAGGCGTTAAGATAGTTTTTTGTTGGCGAGTGAGATTATAGAAAATTAATCGCCCCTGTTCTTCTGCTTTAACACCCACATAGGCAAAGGCTCGGTCACGGGTACGGAAGGATGCCTTAAACGGTTCGATGGCAGTCTTATTGCCAGGCTTAGCGAATTGCTCTACTGCCCCAGTGAGCTGGAATTGATACTCGGTGCCATAGGGTAAAGGGAGCAGCGGAGTATAAGCCATTTTGCGTCCAGCCCAGCTAATTTTGCCCGGGATTGGTGGAACAATGTTCAGATTCGCTTCCACACTAGTCTGATCCATAGGACGGCTGAAGGTTAGGATAAATGCTTTATCCTCCGCACCGATTTGTTTATCTTGCCAGGAAAATTCCCGTACCCTGGGGGCAGTGCGATCGCCAGTCCACAGTAATATACCAATCAGTAGACTCAGTATAACTATGACTACCCCAGCAGTACGGTCAATGGGTTGAACAAAGGTTTGAATCTTCACGGTTTGAGCTGCTACTGTTGACATCTCCCCCGGTTAAAACACGGGGGATTCTAAAAGGTTGTTAGGAGGCTGGTTGAAACCGAGCCTCTATCGGCTTTCGCCGACGCTACGCGAACGCCAACACTTCTTTTTCGATATGATTTTTTCAAGGAACTAAAAACGTCATATCGGTGTGGGACTGTCAAGGATCCCCTACTCACCTTGGTTAGATCAAGACCTAACTGTGTGGCTACTTTTCTTGCAATGTTTCCGGCACCGTTGCAATCAGCGTTTACTAAGCATCCAGAAGAAGTCTTATAAAGCCCACGTCTCACTCTTTTTCCTGATGGCTTCCATTCACTGGGTTTTTCACCGTGTCTAGGTAATGGATCCTCATCCAGAAAAGACGCTTTGCTAGTGTATGACTCTTCAGTAATTGTCAATTTAATTCCGTATTCATAGCAAAGTTGTTTTAATCTTTCGATTAATCTTTTAGTGGGAATTAAAACAAAATTTTGATTACCTCGCTTACCCATATTAGATGCATTTTTTTGCCGCTCATTCCATCCAATAATCAGATTTCCAATTTTATCGTTAAGGCAACGGTTAATAATAAACCTGGCAGCTTTGTTCTTCGCATCTCTCATTTGGTTGTTGCGCTTACGCTGCACTCTATCCAAATTAGCATCCCAATAAGATTCGGATTTCCCTGACTTGTACTTAGCGACCAACCTAGAATAGCCTTGGTTCATTGATTTAAGCTTTCGACCGTCGATTATCAGGCTTTTTCCTTTGGTCGAAATACCAGTTAGCCAGTTGTCTCCGCCATGATCAAAACTCCAAGCTTGAGAGTAGTCCAGATCTGGATTATGTTCAACGGCCTGCTTCCCGTCATCTATAACCCAGTCAATCCACAACTGCCCTAAGTTAGGACGAATGGTTACCTCTTTCACCCAATCTGGATCTATAAAGTCAGGCGGAGTTAACGTTATCTTGCAAATTAGTTCTGGCTTAGATTCTTTACTGATTGAAGGGTAAAAAATGCCTTCTTTGTAGGTAAGTGACTGTCTTGGAAAAGTGACACCAGCTAATCCACCTTTTTTTCTGTATCTAGGCAGCCTTGGCCTATCGACTTCCCCTTTGTAATAAGAACCTACTAGTTGGTTGTAGCTAGAAATTGATTCTCCTACTGATTTTAAAGTCTGTTGAGCTGATTGAGCCGCCATAGCCTTGTAATGAGGATTCATCTTCAAGACTTTGTCTAACTCTGGATACTTTGTAATACACTTGTAAGTCTTCCATCCCAGCCTTAACTCGTCACCTCTCCAATAAGTGGAATAAG
The DNA here is from genome assembly GCF_010672005.1 of Moorena sp. SIO4A5. Classification (NCBI taxonomy): domain Bacteria; kingdom Bacillati; phylum Cyanobacteriota; class Cyanophyceae; order Coleofasciculales; family Coleofasciculaceae; genus Moorena; species Moorena sp. SIO4A5. The sequence goes on from NZ_JAAHHZ010000040.1 coordinate 3,320, forward strand.
CTTCTAGCTGCTCTTTTAACCAATCGTAATGTTTCTGCTTGATGTAATAAATAGCGCAATTTATCAAGCTATTCGCTCGCTGGCACTGAAAGACCCAAAAAGCCTCCTCTTCGTCTGTAAATTCTGCTCTTACCGGAATGGTTTTGTACAACTTCATCACCTCCTACTATAATCATAACAAATGTCTGCCTATATTGTCATATATAAATATGAAAACAAATTAGGATCACAAGTTTGCCAGAAGCAGCAGTTAAAGGAGGAGGCTGAACGGCTGGGAATGACTCAGTCTGAGTTGATTAGGAGTTTGATAGCCAGACTGCCTGAACCCACACGAAGAGATACGGCGGGGTTTACCCCGTGGCTCTGTTTCATCCGGGAGACGAAACCTTAGAATAGGGCAGCCTTAATGAATAAGTTTTAACCAAAGGTGCGCTTTCCGTAGGCGAATTAAATTCGCCACGGGTCTTGAAGTTACCGTAAGTGTAGTGGAGCCTTAATACAATAGTTTTAACCATGCATCTTCATAGCCAGTCACTTATAAAGGCGACCCTACACGCTTGGCGCGCGTCTCTGCACCTCTTTTATGCATAGCCGACCAACTATAAAGACTGCCCCAGGGAGGGATTGCTCGCTGGGGTAACTTCTAAGCCGGTCTAAAGACGCAGGGTTCTCAGATTTCTGGATGTTTTGATAGCCAATCTGTCACCGCCTCAAGCCAATACCCCAGTATTAGTCAGTCCAATCCTCACTAACAGGGTAATTGACCCAAAAAATCGGATATAAGTTCAAAAATTGGTAATTTTAGACTTATCGCATTTTCTAGTCAAAGTAGAAAAACGAAAGTGCGTTCGCGTAGCGTGGCCTACGGCCAATCGCTAATTTTATCAGAGGATTAAACTTTGATTAATTGCAAATTATAGCGGTTTGCGTTTAAATAAAGTATAATATATATATCCCAATTATGAAAGCCTATTCTGTTGACATAAGAACTAAAATTATCACAGCTTATCTAGACTGTGAAGGATCAATTACGCAGTTATCTAAAAGGTTTAAAGTGAGTCGTGATTTTGTATTTATAATTATTAAAAAATTTAAAGATACCGGAGATTTATCACCAGGTAAACAAGGGAATAACCGAGCCTCTAAATTAGAACCATTCACAGAATTTATCAAATCTATGTTGTCAGATTATCCCTCATTAACTCTATCCTAAATAGTGGAAATACTTGAAAACGAAAAAAAAATTACTGTCCACATAACTACCTTAAGTAGATTCTTAAAAAAACTCAATATAACCCGAAAAAAAAAACTTTATATGCCACTCAAGCCAAAACGGAAAGGGTAGGTAACTTAAGCAGGGTAAGCGCATCTCAAAACCTATTGACATAAAGGTTTTGAGGCATCATGATAATGAGATAAACAAGCAGCGATAATCGTCAACATATAGTTATTATCCATGGCAGCTCGATTCGATTTTTGACGATTACTACGCCGGAACGATTGCTCTAAATTCAATGCGTTAAGTGCAATTCGTCGCAGCAATGATAAGTTTTGTGGAGCATGGCCAGTACGAACACGGCAAGCATCTTCATGAAAAGTGACATCTAAAGTCCAATGCAACCCATTTTCTACACCCCAGTGGAGACGGATAGCTTTCCCGCTCTTTACGAGCATCACAATCCAAACTCGTTAAGTAAAACTGAACTTCGCGTGTAGTTTTGTTCCACAGATGACGTACTCTTATCACCATGACAATACACTTAAGTCCGACCCAATCATCTTGGTTATGTAGAGGTGATATTTCAGATATTGGAACACACCACACTTGCCTTGTTTCAGTCCGATGATGACCTTTTTCTATCCGTTTATCATAACTATGAGTAATCCCTTTAAATCCCTGTTCTAGGTTTTTATAAAACCAATCTTTTACTTGTTTATGAAGGGTAGGATGGTTGGCTTTAAGAGCTAAAACGTAATCAGCTTTGGCACTGATAATTTGAGAGGCAATGGCAGTTTGCGTACCCATAGCATCAATTGTTACGATACATCCAGCTAAATCTAGTAATTCTAATAAGGCGGGAATTGCCGTGATTTCATTTGATTTATCAGCTACTTTTACTTGTCCTAAAACAAGACGATATTCACGCTTTCCATGCACTGACTAAGTGCAAAGCGGTTTTTCCCAGTACTCTATCATAAGAGCCTTTGATAGTTTTACCGTCAATGGGAATTACCTGTGCTTCTACTGTCTCAACTATCGATTGGACCCAACGTCTAAAACATCTCTCGAATATTTTTGGGTTGATACGCAACTCCAACGGAGACGCTGCGCGAACAAACACTCGGCGAAATGTGTCTGCACTTGGGATACCTTTCGGTTTTGCTAAAAATTGCTCTAGCCATTCATATTTACTTAATCCATAATTTTCCATATCCTCCCATCCCTTGGCTCCTGCAATTACTGATAGTATTGCGATGATTAAAATATCTGTTAACAAATGGACACGTGTTCTAGCCACACGGGGGTCTTCTATCTCGCTGAAAATTAATGCCATTTTTTCAGTTAACGCAGTCGCTTTAGCTACACTTAAAGCTTTCGAGTTTAATTTCGAAACTGTTCGAGATTGAAAACCATTACCCATGAGACTAACCCTAATCTAAAGTAGACACAATGCTAATCACGATACTACTTAACATCATTAATACTCAAACTGGCACTTATACATATATTAATCAATAAATCTGTACTTTTTTATACAAAATTAGATGCGCTTACCCTGGTAACTTAAGATATCTTTATTGGCAAAAAATTACTAATTTTTTAGTAAAGAACCTAGTTTTTTTGGATGAAACAGGGTTTAATTTAGGCAAAAAACGCATTTATGGCCGTTCTCAAAGAGGAACTAGAGTTGTCGATTATCGTCCTTATTATAGAGGAGAAAATATTACAATAATTAGTGCTCTTTCTTCGGAAGGTATCTTAGGGACTATGACGTTAAATGGTTCAATGAATACTCAAAGTTTTCTAACTTATATAAAACAAGTTTTAGCACCATCATTATGGCCTGGCGCTATGGTAATTATGGATAATTTACCCACCCATAAAAGTCAAAAAATTGTAGAAATATTATCTACAGTTGGAGCTAGTGTTTTCTTTTTACCTCCTTACTCTCCCGATTTTAATCCCATCGAAAAGTTTTGGTTTATTTTGAAAGAATATTTGCGTTCATTAGTCCCGATGACTAGAGATGAGTTAGAACAAGGTCTAGTAGAGTGTTGTGATTCTTTGACTAAAGAAGACATAAAAAAATTGTTTTCTTATTGTTGTTATTGTAACTAACTTAAGTGCAAACCGCTATAAGTAAAAAATTAAGTTTTTCTGACTCGAAGCTCCTGATTCGAAGCTCCTGACTCCTGAGGTGCGCTTTCCGTGTCTTGATGCAGTCGCTCATGGGGGGAACCACGGCAGTCGCTCATGGGGGAAACCCCCAAGACCGCGCTGCCTCCCCAAGACCGCGCTGCATCGCTAGGCGAATTAAATTCGCCACGGGTCGCACCTCGATAACGTTGCTTATGTCGAAATCACGTTGGCACGATATCGAAGGAAAACCATAAGTAAAATTACTCAACAGTTCTAGCCTATAGTTTCCAAAGCCAATCCCCTTCAATTTATACAGTTAATACTTGATCTAGCGGTTATAATAGTAATTATGGATACATTTTTTTACCTATTCCCTATTCCAAAGTTTCCTACTCCCTACTCCCTGTTCCCTTTTACCTGAGCCAAATTTACCTTTGCTATAACAATACAAATCGTCAAAGTCAGATAAGACAAATTGTCAACCTTTTTGGCTTTGTAATAAATCTTAAAACTTCCTGAAAATATACTAATACTAAGGGTTAGCTGGCTATACTAAAACCAGGTGATATATCTAAAGTAAGGTATCGCTATCCTTGCTCCAGTTAGTAGCTATATCTACTAACTGGAGCTAGCTGCTTGCTTTGTAAACCATGTCATTTGAGTCAATCAATTTGACAAAGTTAGTTGTTTGCTTAAAAATTAGCAGTCACTAACTAGATATCTGATCAAGTCTAAGTAAATCCTCAGTTAATGAGGATTTATATCTAGGTAAAAACTAAAAAATAGGAGAATCGCAGTGTTTTTTTTGAAAGGAATAAAGCCCCAACAATTTTATGTTATTTTATTGCTGCTCAGCCTGAATATAATTGTTTTTATGGCTCTAATGTCAAAGATGCCTAATAATTTGATACTAGCGTTTTAGTTAGTCTATTATTTTACTATTATTTGAGTAGTATAATTCAAACTTAGTAAGTTAGTGGTAAATATGTAGTGATTTTGCTACGGTAAGCGTGAAGGTTTCGGGTGTGAAAATCACTACTTGTTTACCACTACCAACAATTCCTCATTGAAACCTCATTGAGAACAATATGCTAGAGTATCTCCCCCCACTCAACGATCACAACTTGCCGTATCCCGATACAATTCATCCGATCGTGGTTCATTTTGTGATTGCCATGGTATTGTTTGCCGTCTTGTGTGACGCTGTCGGCTACTTTAGCCGTAATTATCGTCTGTATGAGGTAAGTTGGTGGAATTTATTTTTTGCGACTATTTCTATCTTTATTGCTGTTATTTTTGGGCAAATTGAAGCTGGATTAGCAGAGCCTTACACAGCAGCAGAGGCAACATTGAACCTGCATACGCTGATTGGTTGGTCTCTATCTGGCATCATTGCAGCGGTGACAGCATGGCGCTACATTATTCGTTCTCGCAATCCCAAAGAGTTACCCATACCTTTTTTGGGGGTGGGGGTGTTGTTAGTAGGGTTAGTGTTTGTCCAGGTCTACCTGGGTGACTTACTCGTTTGGGTCTATGGATTACATACTGTTCCGGTAGTAGAAGGGACTAGGGAGGGCTTGTTGCAATGAGTTCAAACCTAATTGACCAACTAGGGAGCCAATTGGGAGCCAATGGCTTGCCTTACCCGATTCCGATTCATCCCAATCTGGTACATCTAACCCTTGGTTTATTTATCGTGGCCATCGGCTTTGATATCGTTGGGGTCTTGTTTCCCCTGGAAAAGCCAGTCTTTAAGATACTGGCAATTCCTGCCACAAGATCCAATTTTTTTGATGTCGGCTGGTACAACATGCTGGCAGCAGCAGTGGTTACTTTCTTCACCGTTGCAGCCGGTTTCTATGAAATCATGCTGGCAGACCCACCCACAGAGGTTAGAAGTGCCTGGGGATTACAAGCCATGGAAACCATGCTTTGGCATGGAGTTGGCGGAGTCTTGCTGCTGCTGCTGATTGTAGCAATGACAGTATGGCGCGGATTTCAGCGATTTGTTTGGAATAAAGATAGGGCCAGACAAGTACAATGGACCTATTTGTTAGCGGGACTAGGGATTTTTGCACTGATGTTTGTTCACGGTACCCTGGGAGCGCAACTGGCGGCAGATTTTGGCCTACATATTAGCGCCGATCGCCTGTTGAGACTGGGAGAAGATCCAAACTTACTCTTGAAATAAATAAGCTCATGAATATTCGCAGGATTTTGACTTTGGTTGTCGTTGCGATCGCATTAGCCGGGATTAGTCTGTGGATGGGTCAACAGGCTTACTATTGGTTTCCTCCCCAAGCTTCAGCTGAATCCCTGCTAGTTGACGATTTATTCAGTTTCCTAGTGACACTGGGAACCTTTATTTTCTTAGGAGTAGTAGGAACCCTAACCTATTCAGTCTTGTTTCAGCAAGCAGGCAAGTATGACTTAAGCGATGGTCCACCAATTGAAGGAAACATCACCCTGGAAATCGTCTGGACAGCAATTCCCTTGGTCCTAGTAATTTGGATTGCAGCCTACAGTTACCAGGTCTACGACCAGATGTCGATTCTCGGTCCGATGGAGCATGTTCATCTAGAAATGGCAACCGCTGAGGCTGCACCAATTGAACCAAGTACTGACTCACAAATGCCTGACTCCAACGAACCAATAGAGCGTATTGAAGTCTTGTCTCGCCAGTGGGCGTGGGAATTTCGCTATCCCGAGCAAAGTATCAGCAGCACAGAACTGCATTTACCCAACAACCATCGCATCAAGCTTACCCTCAAATCAGAGGATGTGATACATGGGTTTTATATACCCGCCTTTCGAGTCAAGCAGGATATTATCCCAAATCAGGCGATCGAGTTTGAATTTACTCCCATTCGCGAAGGCAACTATCGGTTGCGGGATTCTCAATACAGTGGGACTTACTTTGCAGCAATGCAGGCGGATGTGGTGGTACAATCCCCGGAATCCTATCAGCAGTGGCTTGCTCAAGCAGCGGTTCAACCCCCCAAAGCAGCCTACAATCAAGCCTTCGAGGAATATCGTCGAGCCTCTGAAACAGCAATTAATGCAGGCTGGAAAACGGTGGTTCCAGCTGCGCCTCCTATGGTTAATTACTCCGGTTCCAATCTGCCAAATAAAGGATTATGACCAATCTTTCTTCGGTTGACGCGATCGCATCCTTGGGCAAACAGCCCTCGCCAGGTACCCCTGAAGACTGGAAACGGTTTTTCAGCTTCAGCACCGATCACAAAGTGATTGGGATTCAGTATATTGTCACCTCTTTTTTCTTTTTTCTCATTGGTGGAATCTTTGCCATGATCGTCCGGGGTGAACTGATTACCCCAGAGGCCGATCTGGTTGATCGCACCGTCTACAATGCTATGTTTACCCTCCACGGAACAGTAATGCTGTTCTTGTGGACCTTTCCAGTGTTAGCCGGGCTGGCCAATTACCTAGTACCGCTGATGATTGGGGCACGGGATATGGCATTTCCCAGGCTAAATGCCCTCGCCTTCTGGATGGTGCCCGTCTTTGGGGTTGTCCTGATGGGAAGCTTTTTAGCTCCAGGAGGCCCAGCCCAGGCAGGTTGGTGGTCTTATCCACCCGTGAGCCTGCAAAACCCTACTGGTGCTTTGATTAACGGTCAATTTCTCTGGCTACTAGCCGTGGCGCTTTCGGGAGTATCCTCTATTCTAGGAGCTGTCAATATCGTAACCACGATTATTCGGATGCGATCGCCCGGAATGACCTTTTTCCGAATGCCTGTCTTTGTCTGGGCTGTACTCAGTGCCCAGATTATTCAATTATTTGGCTTACCTGCCCTGACTGCTGGAGCCATCATGCTGTTGTTTGATTTAACCCTAGGCACCAGCTTTTTTGACCCTGCCAAAGGGGGCGATCCCATTCTGTTCCAGCACTTTTTCTGGTTCTACTCTCACCCAGCCGTTTACGTAATTATCCTGCCGATTTTTGGCATTTTTTCAGAAATATTCCCAGTTTACGCCCGCAAGCCCCTTTTTGGTTACAAAGTAGTTGCTATTTCATCCCTAATTATTGTCGGGTTGAGCGCTATAGTCTGGGTGCATCACATGTTTGCTAGTGGCACCCCCGGATGGATGCGGATGCTGTTTATGTTCTCCACAATGTTGATTTCCGTGCCAACTGGCATCAAAGTCTTTGCTTGGGTAGCCACCATTTGGGGAGGCAAACTCAGACTAACCAGCGCCATGCTTTTCGGACTAGGTGGCTTGGTGATGTTCGTATTTGCGGGCATTACTGGCATTATGTTAGCAGCCGTTCCAGTAGATATTCACGTCAACAACACCTATTTCGTTGTTGGTCACTTTCACTACGTTATCTATGGCGCAACAGTTATGGGAATTTATGCCGCCTTCTACCATTGGTTCCCCAAAATGACAGGGCGGATGTATAATGAAGGGTTGGGTAAACTGCACTTTGCCCTAACCTTTATTGGAGCCAATCTCAATTTCTTCCCCATGCACCCATTAGGACTGCAAGGAATGCCCCGCCGAGTTGCGTCCTACGATCCCGAATTTGCCTTTTGGAATGTGGTTGCTAGCATTGGAGCGTTCCTGTTGGGCATGTCTACTTTGCCCTTTATCCTCAATATGGTCGGTTCCTGGGTACAAGGAGAAAAAGCACCAGCCAATCCCTGGCGGGCGATCGGGATAGAATGGCTTGTCTCCTCCCCGCCCAGTCACGAGAACTTTGAACAGTTGCCTGTGGTGATTGCCGAACCCTATGGCTATGGCAAATCTGAAGCTTTGATTTCTAACCCTGATGCCCTAGAAGTTACCCATGAACCCAACTGAAATCGATCCATCACTCACCTCTGGTGTAATACCGAGTCAGACCCATACCTCTGATGGGACGGCAGAACATAGCCATGATGAAGCAGGCAACAGCATGTTTGGCTTCATCATTTTCTTGCTCTCGGAAAGTGTTATCTTCCTGAGCTTCTTTGCTGGATACATTGTTTACAAGACTACCACAGCCGACTGGCTCCCTACCGGTGTCACAGGGCTAGAGATCAAAGAGCCAGCTATTAATACTGTAGTGCTGGTGTCTAGTAGTTTCGTAATTTACATTGCCGAACGATATCTTCATGTCAAAAATCTGTGGGGCTTTCGGGCATTCTGGCTCCTGACCATGGCAATGGGGAGCTACTTTTTATATGGTCAGGCAGTGGAATGGGGCAGTCTCCCCTTTGGATTTACCGATGGGGTATTTGGCGGCACCTTTTATTTGCTCACCGGGTTTCATGGTTTGCACGTGCTCACAGGAGTCTTGCTGCAATTGATTATGCTGGGACGCTCCTTCATTCCCGGTAACTACAACAACGGTGAGTTTGGGGTTGCTGCCACCTCCCTGTTCTGGCATTTTGTCGATGTGATCTGGATTATTTTGTTTGTGCTGATTTACATCTGGCAGTAGCGTTATTCTTAGGTTGGGTGAGCAGGAGCGTAACCCAACCAGGTAAGGCTTTCGTCACGTTTAGTGATATTTCCAATAAAAAAATGCTCTATGAAACTGACATCATCCAATGGGTTGAACAACAAGTTTCCCTGATCAAAGAACAACGGTATAGTGAAGTAGACTGGGTTAATCTCCTAGAAGAGATTGAAGACTTGAGTAAACGAGAGCGAGACCGCTTTTTATCCTCGATTCGTTTAACGATTCAACATCTGTTGAAATGGGAATATCAACCTGAAAAACGGTCTAGGTATTGGGAAATCACCATCAAACGAGAGCGCAATAACCTTAAACGCTATCTCAGAGATACTCCTAGTTTAAAGCGATACTGGGCAGATTTATCAAAAGTTTATGGTGATGCGAGAGCCGACGCTGCTAATGAAACCGGAATTTCCGATTGGGACTTTCCTGACAACTGTCCCTATTCCCCTGAGCAAATCCAATCGGATTGGTTTCCTCCAATTGGAGGTAAAACAATGGATACCCAAACGACCTATCGAGAAATAATCAAACAAGTTATTTTAAAATACGCTCAATTTCGTCCCTCTCATGGAGACATCCGACTTGATCCTATTTTTGACGAAACACGAGAGCACTATGGATTAATGCAGGTAGGATGGTCACAGGGAAAAAGAATCAGAGGGAACCTAATATATATTACTCTAAAAAATACTAAAATTTATATTGAATATGATGGAATAGAAACGGGTATCACTACTGATTTAGTTAATGCTGGCATCAAGAAAGAAAATATTGTTTTAGCTTTCTATCCTCCCGAAATGCGTCAGCAAACTGAATTTGCCGTCAATTAAAATTTATTCGTGTTTGATAAAATAAAGGCTATAACCAATTTAATTTTAAATGACCATGGATAGAAAAGACAGGTTACCGCTTCTAGGAGTAGGGTTTACTATTAGCTTAATCATAATGGGTTGTAATCCCTCTGATGATGCGTTAGAAAAATCTCGTTATCAACCCTTGAATATAGCTGAAATCAAAGGTAAGAGAATAGGAGATGATCCGAAAGCGATCGCATTAGACTTATTTGGTAACAAAGAAACGGTCGAGAGTGAGTTTACTGAAGAAATAAAGGTGATTGAGCAGCAAGCTTTTGAGAAAATCGTGATTCTAACCCAGATGAATCTACCTGATGACAAAATTAGGGGCAAGCGTTATCGACTTGAGTTTCAATTCGATCAATCTACCGGTAAATGGAATTTAAAAGAAGCAGGTCGTCAACAGTCCTGTTATAAAAGTGAGAAACCTAAAGATTGGACAATTGAGCCTTGTCCCTAGCTAAACTTGTCGATAGCGTTTATCGTATTTATGAGGTAAGCTATCAGCTATCAGCTATCAGCTATCAGCTATCAGCTATCAGCTATCAGCTATCAGCTATCAGCTATCAGCTATCAGCTATCAGCCATCAGCCATCAGCCCTACTAGATTCAACATTTCTGGGGAATAACCTATCACTAACCTATAATTGTACTAAGTTACTGCTATGTCAATCAGCACCGAAGCTATCAAGCAAGACCTGGATATACTTACTGCTGAACAACTTCAGCAAGTCGCTGATTTTATTGCATTTCTTAAGTTTCAAGATAAACGTCGTCGGATTGTCCTAGATCCTGCTCAGTTAAAAGCCCTTGCTCATGAGTTTGCTGAGGAAGACCGCGCTCTTGCTGAAGTGGGAATGAGCGATTATGCGGCAAGTCTTGATCAAGAAGATAAGCTATGACCAATAAATATCAGCGTGGCGATATCTGGGTAGCTAATCTCAATCCAAGTCAAGGTTCTGAGCAAGCAGGTATTCGTCCTGTCATTATTTTTCAAAATGACATTGTTTCCCAGTTCTCTACAACAATTATTGCAATTCCTTTAACGACAAATCAACGCCGCGCTTCGTTACCAATTTGTGTTCAGATTGCACAAGGAGAGGGTGGATTAGCTCAAGATTCTGTTGCACTGTGTTTCCAAATGCGAGTGCTTGACAAAAGTCGTTTAATTCAAAAACTGGGGCACCTTAGTCCTAAAACAGTTGCTCAATTGGAAGAAGTGGTTTTGCTAACACTTGGATATGAGCTATAAATCCTGCTTTCCATAAGATAATCCACCTATACAAAAGTGCGTTCGCGTAGCGTGGCCTACGGCCAATCACTAATTTTCTAGGGTATGTTAATTAAGTAACGCACCTATCCTCAAAAATATCACAAGTCAGTGATCATCTGTAACTCCTGAACTCCTGCAAGCGCACTACACATTCAGAGGTTTGACATTGTCTTGATGCAATAGCGAGTGGGGGAAACCCCCAAGACCGTAATGGTGCGTTTTCCGTTGGCGAATTTAATTCGCCACGGGTCGCACCTCTGCATCGCTCCTAAACTCCGAAACTTAGTCATAGCTGACTTCTGACTTCTGACTTCTGACTTCTGACTTCTGACTTCCGACTTCCCACTTCAAACTTCGGACTTTTACTATGATTATCGACGACCAATATTACGACTTTATTATTATCGGCACAGGGGCTGGCGGCGGAACCTTAGCCTATAAACTTGCGCCAACAGGAAAGAAAATTCTGATCCTAGAACGAGGCGATTTTATGCCTCTAGAAGAGCAAAATCGCAGTAATGTCGATATTTTTAAGCGAGAACGCTATCACGCTCCTGAAATTTGGTATGACACTGCTGGAGAACCCTTTTTCCCCCAAATGAATTACGCTATCGGTGGCAATACTAAAATCTATGGTGCAGCATTGCTACGACTGCGGGAGCGGGATTTTGAGAAAGTGCAACATCAAGAGGGAGTATCGCCGGAGTGGTGTTTGAAATATTCCGACTTTGAACCCTACTACACTCAAGCGGAACAGCTTTATAAAGTTCACGGTCAGGCAACCAGCGATCCCACCGAGCCATTTCATAGTCAAGACTATCCCTTTGAAGCAATCCCCCAAGAGCCTCAAATTGCGGAAATTTACAATGCGATCGCTCAACAAGGTCTGCATCCATCTTACCTACCGTTAGGACTGACGCGCCAAGACGACGACCCAACCAATGATTCCGAGGTCAGCGGAATTGTGCCAGCTTTGACACATCCGAACGTGACCTTAAAAACCAATGCGAAAGTGGTCTGTTTGCACACTAACCCCTCAGGTTTAGTAGTTAAAGCAGTCGAAGCCGAAATTGCCGGACAATCCTACTTGTTTATGGGGGAGATTGTCGTGGTTGCTTGTGGTGCCGTGAATTCAGCAGCATTGCTATTACACTCTGCTAATGATCGACACCCCCAAGGACTTGCTAACAGTTCGGGGCAAGTGGGACGGAATTTGATGAAAAGCCTAATGACTGCTGTAGTGCAACTGAGCACTAAGCCCAATTCAGGTGCTTTTCAAAGAAGTATTTATCTCAATGATTTTTATTGGGGTGATCCCGATTTTCCTTACCCAATGGGTCACATTCAAAATTCCGGTGGATTGCTGACAGATATTATTTTTGCTGAAGCACCACCACTGTTATCGGTTCTGGCAAAATTTATGCCAGGATTTGGACTGAAGCAGTTAGCTACTCGTTCCATTGGCTGGTGGGTGCAGACGGAGGATTTGCCCGATCCCAATAATCGAGTACGAATTGATGGAAACAAGTTGTATATTGACTACACTCCCAATAATATCGAAGCGCACGATCGCCTGATTTATCGCTTGACTGAGGTACTAAAAGTTATTGAAAAACGTCTGGATAGTTTTCAGAGCGGTAAAATATATCCTCGTGGGGAAGTGCCGATTCAAGTAATGGCAAATCAGTGTGGCACCTGCCGTTTTGGGGACGATCCTGCTACTACTGTGCTCGATCGCAACTGCCGCACTCATGATGTGGAAAATCTTTACGTAGTCGATGGCAGTTTCTTTCCATCCAATGCCAGTGTTAGCCCAGCTTTAACCATTATTGCTAATGCTCTAAGGGTGGGCGATCATCTGATTGAACAGTTTGGGTAAGCATGTAGGGGAGCATGTCACTTTTGAAATTAGGTACATAGATCCCCCCTAACCCCCCTTAAAAAAGGGGGGAATTAGATTCAAAAGTCCCCCTTATTAAGGGGGATTTAGGGGGATCTGAATCAGGGCTTAACAAAACTGACATGCACCCGCATGTAGGGTGCATTAGGGGCGGGCTTGCCCTCATTTTCACAGTCACCAGTGTTTGGAGAGCCCGCCCCGTAACGCACCACCTTTAGACTCTACGTCAATATCTATGACTCGATACTGTTGTTTGATACTTCAATGACTCTTAGCTCGATTATTGCTTCTGGAGTCTTTATCAACAGACTGAAAAATCTGAAGCTTTTGTGGCTGTTAAGGCAATTAAACCAGATAAACCAACCACTTTCAGTAAACTTCCCGCAGAATCACTGATTAGGGCTTAACACCTAACCTACTAGAATAGTAACATAACTTTCAAAAAAAGAATATATCCTGGATTAGGCTATATGCGTTCGCGTAGCGTAGCCCTTCGGGCTAATCGCAAAAAATTTCACACCAGCCCTAATCCTTGTGTTCTCGGTAATCTAGTCAGCAAATCATAACAACAATGAGCGACTTGATACCTCCTCAGGGTAGGAAAACTACTGAGCAAATAATCTATGAAATATTAGTCAACTATAAAGAGCAGCATGATAGAGAGAATATTCAAGATTTTTGTAGAGATGTTATCGAAAACTGAAGTTATGGTAAATAGCAAATAAATTATGATTTTTAGTTTAAACTTAATCAATAGCTCTATAAGGTAAACCTTATCATACTGATATAGTATTATCAAATATTTTTAGTATAATAATTACTAATTCGATGGCTTAAGTGACTTGTGGGATCGTCCTTTAAACTTTATTTTTAAGTATTTATGCTTAAGCTAATTTAAGAAAAATTTGGCAAATTATAAAAAAAAGAATGAATTAGCACTATGTCAGAATTGAACCAACCTCTTACAAAAAATGATTTCACTAACACTTGCTGGCAAGATATAGTGAACAGCAGCGAACGGAAGGATTGTCGCACCTATGGGCGTGCTTTTTGGAAAAAAGTCCAAGAGGCGCAAGAATCAGGAAATTTTAGAGAACAAGCTGTTTTTGAAATTCTGGCAGTCGTGACTAACGCTCCAATTAATCCAGAATGCAACGAAAAGTTGTTTGCTGATAGGTTTAAAAATCTTACAGAAGAGCAGCTAAATTTTCTTGCTGAAATCGCACCTGAAATATCAGATCATGAACTTAAAGCGCGAGTAGCAGATATTCTTTGGGTCAGACGACGTGACCATCCAATGGCTCAGTTGTCAATTACCGCTTACTTAGAATCAGCAACTACGTTATAAAGCTCTAAGAATTGGCATCATTATTTGGAGAGAATAGAACGAGCATTTCGGCTCGAACGCCAATTTAAAAATAATAAAAAAGTTGTTTTTCAACATATAGAAGCAGTTCTTGAATGCTATGAAGGGGAAGACTATTTGTGGCCATCTATACAATTAATGGAGCTATTGCAGGAACATAAATGTGGAGAACCAGCCAAATATGCAGCCCTTGCTGAAAAAGCAGCAACTTTAGCAGAATCAAGCTCTAATTGGGAAATAGCAAGAAGATTCTGGAGTATTAAAGCAGTATGGCATCGTATGGATAAAGACTACAGCAAAGAGCGTGCTGCTTCAATGTCAGCCGCTGAGACTTATGTCAAGAAAGCCGAGTCTGCTCCCAAAAGAACTCCACCAAGCTACATGGTCGCCTCACACTTTTTAGAACAAGCTGTTAAAGCCTTTAGAAGCATTCGAGGCACAAAGGAAGAAACTGTGGATGCCAAAGCAAGAGCCGAGGAACTTCACAGGCTGCTTCTTCAGTACCAAGAAAAAAGTCGCAACGAGATGATGACCATTTCTCATAAAATGGATATTAGCAAGGTCGTAGAGGAAGCCAGAAATTGGGTTAGGGACAAAGACTTTAAAGAGGCACTATTAGCTTTGTCTGTTTTAGCTGTTCCAACTAATGTCTCTAAATTGAAACAAGAAGTACAGCAGGACGCTCATAAGTCTTTAGGATCTCATCTTGTCCCTAATGTCATCATAAATGAAATGGGCAAAACTGTTGCTAATCAACCAGATTCTGTTTTCTCCAGTAATCCTAAAAAAGCGGAGGCTGCAACCAATTTTTATATGTGTCGGAAAGCCATTGACTATTATAAGCTACAAGCTCAAGCATATATTGAACCTGCCAGATATCAGATTAATTTAGAGCATTGTGTGCGACTTAACGATATTCTCTTCATCGTTTCCAATAGTCCATTTATTCCCCCTGAGCGTGAGTACCTGTTTGCAAAGGGGCTGTATGCTGGACTTACTGGAGACTTTTTCACATCTACCCACATCCTAATTCCCCAAATTGAAAACTCTATCCGTTATATCATGTGGCAAAGAGGCATCATTACTTCTGGGTTGGACGACAACGGTATTCAGAAGGAACATAATTTAAACTCTACTCTTTATCGTCCAGAGATAACCTCTATTTTTGATGAAAATACGCTATTTGACTTGAAATGTTTACTGGTTGAACATGCTGGTAGTAACTTAAGAAATCGTATGGCTCATGGTTTGATTCGGGATGGTGAGTTTATGAGTCCATTGATGTCATATATCTGGTGGCTTACATTGAGGCTTTGTTGCTTGCCTATCTTGATACATCAGCAGCAAGTTGAGCAATCAAACACAAGTACTGATGCAATCTAAGATTAGTGCGATCGCTAGCCAACGCCCTTCGGGCTAATCGCTTTTAGCGGAAGCTGAGGCCGTTGGCCACGCTTTGCGAACGCTTCATCGCGTAGCGTGGCCTACGGCCAATCGCTAATTTTGTAGGGTGTGTTGGGAGCATGTCAAATTTCCATGACAAATGTACTCAAATAACTCATGACCGCTACTGAACCACCAAAAAAGTTTAACCAATCACTGCACCCGACCGTAAGCTAGACAATTTATTATTAAAATTGCTGATTTCTCATAACACCAAAAAATAATCCCATCTCTTTCTCCCGACTCCCGACTCCCGACTCCCGTTCCCCTCCTGGGAGGGGTTAGGGGTGGGTTCCGACTCCCGATTCCCGTTCCCCTCCTGGGAGGGGTTAGGGGTGGGTTCCGACTCCCGATTCCCGTTCCCCTCCTGGGAGGGGTTAGGGGTGGGTTCCGACTCCCGATTCCCGTTCCCCTCCTGGGAGGGGTTAGGGGTGGGTTCCGACTCCCTACTCCCTTCGCTATATTACCAAAACCCCCGCTTCCCAGTAGGAAGTACTGTTGTCCAATTAGTCTTAGCTTGAGCCAACTGTTCCTTAGTAATTTTAGCATTAGCAAGATTGGCTCCACACAAATTTGCTCCCCGTAGATTAGCATTTTCGAGATGAGCATAACTAAGATTTGCCCCACGCAAGTCTGCTCCTGCCAAAATAGCTTTTTTCAGGTAAGCTCGACCCAAATTGGCATTGCGTAAGTCGGCTTGATGGAGATTCGCTTCACCAAAATTAGCACTAGATAAATCCGCTCCCTTCAAACTAATATTTAACAGTTTGCCCTGGCGGAAAATTATCCCAGATAACTGGGCATTATTAAGGTTAAGTCCCCTCAAATCTTTAGCCGCAAAGTCTCTTCTGCCAGAGCCGTAAGCTTTTAATAACGTTTCCGCCTCCAACTTGCCATTACCCTTCGACTTGCCTGTAATGCTATTCCTACTACCGCTCACAGCTGTAGAATCCCTGTTGGTAAAACCTCCACCGTTTTTAGGTTCTGATCTTCGACCATTGCTCAATCCCCGACGCTCCCGCCATTCTCTAATTTGCTCTGCCATTCTTCGGGATTGAACTGACGACGGGGATGAATAACCATTCACAGGACCCAAATTCTCTGAGTTGAAGTGAGAATTAGCGTCATCCATCCGTTGCGACACTAAGCTTTTGTTTAAACTCTCCAGATATGGCTCTAGGTCAAGAGCTCTCAGGATGTCTTCTGAGCACTGATAGCGATAACGGACAGAAGACTCCAGCATTTTTCTTAAAACCTTAGCAAAGTGGTCACTAACGTTGACATTAGTCTGCCAGACTATTTCTCCGGTTGAAGGATTATAATCGAGGTCTTTGGGAGATTTACCCGTCAACAGATAAAGGCAAGTAACCCCCACTGCATAGATATCGCTAGCAATTACAGGTCGCAATGCCATTTGTTCAGGAGGGGCAAAGCCTGGAGTTCCTATGGCATAGTTGGTCAATACTGTGTCTGAGGAATTGGAGGGATTGGTTTGGCTGTTTTTCACAGCCCCAAAATCAATCAGTACCAGTTTGCGGTCTTGGTCACGACGAATTATATTCGCTGGTTTAATGTCCCGGTGAATTACGTTTTTCTGATGAATATATTGCAGGAGTGGTAGAATTTCACTTAAAAATTGTTTAACTCCCTCTTCCGAGAATGAACCAGACCGTCTGACTTGCTGTTGCAGTGTCAAACCGCTAATGTATTCCTGAACCAGATAAAAATGCTCATTGTCTTGAAAGTAATCGAATAACTGTGGGAATTGGGGATGATTCCCTATTTCTCCCAAGGTTCGGGCTTCTCGCTCAAACAGATCCCTTGCCATCGGTGAAATCTCTGAGCCTTTGGCGCTTGGGCGGAGTTGTTTGATTACACGGGTCGGCTTACCGGGCAAGGATTGATCTGTTGCTAAGAAAGTTGCTCCAAATCCGCCTTGACCGAGTGGTTTTATCACACGATAGCGGTCAACTAATAATAATTTAGAACTGCACGCCTGACAAAAGTCGGCGTGTTCTGGGTTTTTTGCCTGAGTGCAGGTAGGATTTAGACAGTAGCTCATTCAGCCTTACTGATGTTCCTTTGCCCATACTGGAACTAAAACTTTTGCTCGGAGCACCTGAGCAGGAAAGATGATTTATAGTCTTTTACTTTTCTTTATTTTATGCAAAATGCCTCTTACTACCCCCTTAGTTAGACAACTATTCCGGTGAAACCTGATCCTCAACCAGGATACCTTATTTTTTGTATCCACCTAAGGGTACAAAGGACAATTTTGAGTTAAGTAAAGGGTGATTAAAGTAAAACGTATATGAAGCTACCTATATTTTAGAGCGTTTATTTAGCATTGACCATAGATAGTGTACTTTTGTCAAGCGTTAAGGGGTTAGACCCATCACAATAGAAAAATGTTTTCGTGGAAGGTAAGCTATCAGCTATCAGCTATCAGCTATCAGCTATCAGCTATCAGCTATCAGCTATCAGCTATCAGCTTATGCGCACGCTACTTGAGGTGCCATTGGTCTTTGGCCACGCTAAGCGAACAGCTTTTGAATAAAATAAGCACCTCAAGCAGCGTGAGCCTAAAGCTCACGGCTGACCGCTGACTGCTGAACGCGCACGCGTGCGCGTAGCGCATATGCTTACGGTGGAAGTAACGGGCAACTTGCACCTTATTTATTACCTTATATTAGAGTTCAGCAAAAAAATTTAGGAGTCCATGCGTATATCGTTAAACTGGCTGCGAGAACTAGTAGAAGTAACTCTGAAACCAGAAGAGCTAGCTCAAACCCTAACTATGGCTGGGTTTGAGGTAGAAGATATTGAAGACCAGGGAAACCTGGCCGATGGCGTGGTGATTGGCAAGGTTCTGGAGGTAGAGCCTCACCCTAATGCAAATAAGCTTCGGGTCTGTCAAGTGGATATTGGTGGCAGTGACCCATTGAATATTGTTTGTGGTGCGTCCAATGTCCGACCAGACATTTACGTGCCGGTCGCCACCATCGGAACCTACCTACCAACTATTGATTTGAAAATTCGCGCCTCAAAACTGCGCGGTGTTCGCTCAGAAGGGATGATTTGTTCCCTAGCAGAAGTGGGCTTGGCCAAGGAATCCGCTGGCATTCATATTTTCGAGGGAGAAACTATACCCCTAGGCAGTGATGCTCGTCCTTTACTGGGGTTAACCGATACCATTCTTGATGTTACCTCTACAGCTAATCGGGCGGATGCTCTAAGTATGGTGGGCGTGGCCAGAGAAGTAGTGGCCTTAACTGGGGCATCATTAACCTTGCCAGAAACTGTTGAGGTGTCTATTCCAAAAAAATCCGATGCCTTGACCTTGAAAGTATCTGAACCCAAAGCTTGTCCCGCCTATATTGGCACTGTGATTGAAGGGGTTAAGATTGCTCCTTCTCCGGATTGGTTACAACAGCGCTTGGAAGCCGCTGGAGTACGACCGATTAATAATGTAGTGGATGTCACTAATTACATTCTCTTGGAATGGGGTCAGCCTCTCCATGCCTTTGACCGGGAACGCTTGCAAGCTGTTGCTGGGGTCGAAAACCTGACCATTGGTGTCCGCTTTGCTAACAGTGGGGAATCCCTGACTACTCTTGATGGTCAAACCCGTTCCCTGGAACCACAAGCGTTACTGATCACAGCTAACGACCAACCCGTTGCGATGGCTGGGGTTATGGGTGGGGAAGCCACAGAAGTGAACGACAACACCCAAAGTATTGTTTTGGAAGCAGCACTGTTTGATCCAGTGACTGTTCGTCGTTCTTCCCGTAGTCAAAGCATACGGACAGAATCATCTTCCCGTTATGAGCGTGGTGTCAATCAAGCAGAATTGGATATTGCTTGTAAAAGAGCGATCGCATTAATTACTGAGTTAGCTGGTGGTACCCCCACAACCCAGAGTATTGCTGACCAGCGCCCTGACCCCTCTACTTGGGCACGTTCCATTGAGTTACGTCTTGACCGTGTCAATCAGATTTTAGGACCAGTTCATCAGGGAGAGGAGCTTGGGGAAATCCTGCCAGAAGATGTGGAAAGAATCCTGACTGCCCTCGGATGTCAACTACAACCGATAGCATCCCAGGATTCTGCCCAATGGAAAGTGACTGTACCCCCCTACCGCTACCGGGATTTAGAGCGGGAAATTGATTTAATTGAGGAAATTGCCCGTCTCTACGGCTATGACAACTTCTGTGATAGCTTACCAGACAAAACTGAACCAGGTTATCTCTCTGCTGAGGAATTTTTAAAGCGAAAACTGCGATCGCAATTCCGTGCAGTTGGGTTGACTGAATTAGTCCAGTATTCCTTGGTAAAGCCAGAGGAACAGACCCAAATTCGTCTCGATAATCCCCTGTTTACAGAATACTCATCCCTACGCACGGATTTACTATCAGGGCTTATTGATGCCTGTCAGTACAATATCGAGCAAGGCAATGGTGTACTCAACGGTTTTGAAATTGGTCGGATCTTCTGGCGAGCAGAAGAGGGTTTCGCAGAAGCTGATGCTATTGCCGGGATTTTAGGGGGAAATATCACCCAAGGTAACTGGGTCACGGGAGGGCGTTCCGAACCCATGACCTGGTATGAGGCTAAGGGAGTACTAGAGAGAGTGTTTTCCCGTTGCGGTCTGACAGTAGAATACCAACCAGACCACAGCGATCCCCGTCTTCACCCAGGACGCACTGCATCCTTGTGGTTGCAAGGTGAGAAATTAGGAAAATTTGGGCAGTTGCACCCCCAGCTACGCTCAGAAAGAGGTTTTCCCGATCAGGTTTATGTATTTGATTTGGACTTGGATCTAATTCTAGAAGCTCTTGATCGCGATGAAATTCTTACTCCCCGGTTCCAAGTCTATTCCACCTACCCAGCCATTGACCGGGATATTGCGTTCTTTGCCCCACTACAAGTCTCTGTGGCAGAAATCGAACGTTCAACCCGGAAAGCTGCGGGGAATTTGTTGGAGTCAGTGCAATTGTTTGATGAATATAAAGGAGAGTCTGTTCCTGAGGCACAGAGAAGTTTGGCATTTCGGCTAATCTACCGTGCTAGCGATCGCACTCTTACTGATGCAGAAGTCGAGCCAGTGCATCAGAAAGTGCGAGAAGCCCTAGAGGAAAAATTTGGGGTTAGCCTTAGAAGTTAAACGGAGAAGTTAAACGGTTGAAGGATGAAGTATTCATACTTCATCCTTCATTAATATCGTCTAACAGTTCATCTAGGGTCTGGTGCTGAGTACGGCGGGAGCGACGGCGGTATTTTTTTGTTTCTAGCTTGGGTTCGTATTGACGCCGACCAGAAGCTTTAATTTTTAACTTCATAGTGGATTCTATATCAGCTTTTTGGTTCAAAGCCTCTTGTCGTGCAATCACTTCTGCTAAAAAATCCAGATAATGCTGGTACCGTTCCCAGTCTCCTCGCACAGCACAGTTTGGCTCATTCCGATGTAGGCAATTACTGAATTGACAGCGGTGTTGGGCTAAACGCTCTCTTGCTTCTGGAAAGTAATGGATTAAATCCTCCGGAGTACAAGTCAAGTCAGGCTGATTGAATCCGGGGGTATCTGCCAAAAAACCACCTCTAGGCAACTCAAATAATTCCACGTGCCTAGTGGTGTGGCGTCCTCGACCCAGTTTACCAGTCACTTCTGCCACCCGCACCCTTGTTGCTGGAATCAGATAATTAATTAGACTGGATTTACCGACACCGGAAAGACCAGCCATAACGCTAATTGTCTGACTCAACAGGTCAGTCAGTTGTGCTAAACAAGTACCATTATGAACACTGATCAAGACTGGCTGATAACCCCATGCTTCCAGACGCTGTTGCCAATGCTGCTGTTGCTGTTGTGTTACTAAATCACGTTTATTCAGACACAAACATACCTTGAAACCAGTAGATTCTGCCTTCACCAAAAACCGACTCAGCTGATAAGCATCCAGGGTCGGTTCTTCCAGAGCAAAAACCACCAGAATTTGCTGAGCATTGGCGATTGGTGGGCGGTCGAGCTGGGTTGTGCGGGGTAGCACTTCGGCAATCACCCCTCGTCCACCAGCCCAGTCAGGTTCATCTACTACAACCCTGTCTCCCACCATCACCTGCTGGCCAATTTTTTTTAACCGGGCTCTACGGGTACATAAGAGGTTTGAAGGTTGTAGGTTATTTGCTTGAAGGTTATCTTCACAACCTACAACCTCCAACTTGTCAACCTTCAACTGATCTAAACGCACCTGATAGAAATTTGCCTGAACCGCCAGCACGGTACCCAGCCAAGGGGTTGACAAGTTGGATGAATTAGTGTATTCTAATTCAATCATGAAGATGCTGGTGTGGACGACGCACCTTCAGAGCAAAATAGCGATCGCGTTCTTCAACGCCCTCTATGGGGTAACCCTCCATAGTCAGACTATCAGGAACCTGTTCTATTGGTTCTCCCGGGTCGAGCCACACTTCTAATAGGGCACCTGGAGCCATTTTCTCCAGATAGAGTTTAGTGCGAACAAAGTTAATCGGGCAAGGGGTGCCGCGCAGATCCAGCTGATCATCAGGTAATGAACTCATCTGCGAGGAGGCTAGTTTACTCATGAGCCAAACAACCCTCCCAAGAATCCTTCTATACCACCTTTGCCAGTGCGCTCTCCCTTAATATTCGCTAGCTTCTCTAGCAATTCCCTTTCGTCAGCGGTAATTCGAGTGGGGATATCTACCAAAATGGTGATTAGGTGATCGCCCCGACTGACTGGGTTGCCCAATTTGGGGACACCGTGATTGTCTAAAGTTAATACCGTATGGGGCTGGGTACCGGGTGGAATAGTTAATTCCTGTGGACCGTCCACTGTCTCTGCTTCGATAAGACAGCCTAATATGGCTTGTAAATAGCTAATTTTCATTTCAGACAGAATGTTAATACCATCCCGCTGAAACTTGCTGTCTTCGTTTACAAATAGATAAACGTATAGGTCTCCTGGTGGACCAGCACGTAATCCAGCATCTCCTTCTTTAGAAACCCGTAGCCTGGTACCATTATCCACTCCTGCTGGAATGGTGATTTTCAGCTTTTTGGTTTCTTGTTTACGACCAGCACCACCACAGGCTTCACACTTATCCTCAATGATTTGCCCTTCACCGTTACACGTAGGACAGACTGAGACTTGGGTGAAACTACCAAAGGGGGTACGAGTAGCACGCCGTACTTGACCTGTACCGTTACAGGTTGGGCAAGTGCGGGGTCGAGTTCCTGGCTTTGCCCCTGTGCCGTTACAGACTTTACAGGTTTCTAGGTGAGGAATTCGGATTTCCTTTTCACCACCGAATATAGCTTCCTTGAAAGCCAGCTTCAAGTCTAGTCGGAGGTCGTCACCACGCACCGGACCACTACGCCGACGACCAGTTTGCTGACCCATACCACCAGCAAAGCCGCTGAAGAAGCTTTCAAAAATATCAGCAAAGCCCATATCCCCAAAATCTGAGTAGCCTGCTCCCGCAGCTGAGGAAACACCAGCTTCCCCAAAACGGTCATATCTTGCTCGTGTTTCTGGTTCTGATAGGACTTCGTAAGCCCGGTTAATTTCCTTAAAGCGCTCTTCAGCTCCTGGTTCTTTGTTAACATCTGGGTGGTACTTCCGTGCCAAGCGACGGTAAGCACGTTTAATTTCATCTTTGTCGGCATCACGAGAGACACCAAGCAGATCATAATAGTCAGCCATAGAGCGCTGATCGGTATTCCATTTACATAGTAGGGGCTATTGTTATTCCTCAGGTTATTGCGACAAAAGCACCATGAGCGCATTTCAGCATTACCTGCATCCTATATCATTGTCTATCAAAAAAATCAGCTGATTGCCACCTGCTTATATGACCATAATGTCAAGGTCGGCTTGAGCTAGTCAAAGCAGCGAGTGAAATTATCTATCTTTTAGGGAGCTGTTGCCGTAATCAACTGCTTCGTAGTCAACATCCACCTCTAAGGTCTCATCCTCAAAATCAACCACAAATTCTCCTAGAGCATCCGGTGCTATTTGGGTGGAGTCGTTGGAATTTGACTCTTGAGCTGTTTCGTCAGAGGTGATAAATTCCGGGTCTGACCCAAGGCTAGCACTGGCGTAAATGATACCCCCAATTTCCAAGACAGTTTTCTGCAAAGTTTCAATAGCTTCTTTCACCTCCTCGACCTCAATTGAGGGGTTTGTCATTATGGTATCTAGGTGCTGCTTTTGTTGATCTGCTTGCTCCTTGAGTCCTTGAGCCTGAAGGTTAGTGCTAATCAATTCCCCATGGTCTTTGATGGTAGATTCATAGTTATATAGTAAGCCATCGGCTTGGTTTTTGAGTTGGATCAATTCCATGCGACGGCGGTCTTGGTCAGCATAGTCTTCTGCCTCACGGCGCATCCGTTCCACCTCCGCTGGACTTAATCCCCCCGTATTGGTAATCACAATACTTTGCTCTTTCCCAGTTCCTCGATCAGTGGCAGCGACTTTAAGAATGCCGTTGACATCGATTTCAAAGGTGACTTCAATTTGAGGTACACCACGGGGAGCTGGGGGAATACCAGTCAGCAGGAATTTTCCCAGGCTTTTGTTATCTCTAGCCATTGCCCGCTCCCCCTGCAATACATGGATTTCTACGGAGGTTTGTCCATCGGTAGCGGTGGAAAATACCTGGGACTTACTGGTAGGGATAGTAGTATTGCGCTCGATAATTTTGGTGAACACTTCCCCTAAGGTTTCTATACCCAGGGACAGGGGAGTAACATCCAGTAGCAGGACATCTTCGACTTCCCCGCCCAAAACACCAGCCTGAATTGCTGCTCCCAATGCCACAGCTTCATCGGGGTTAACCGAACGATCGGTAGCCTTACCATTAAAAAACCTTTTAATAGCATCCTGCACCGCCGGGATACGGGTCGAACCCCCTACCAGCAAAATCCGGTCAATCTCCTCTGGCTTGAGGTCACTATCTTTGAGCGCCTGCTTTACCGGTTCTATAGTTGCGTTAATCATGTCCCTGGATAGTTCTTCAAACTTAGCCCGGGACAACTCCATCTCTAAGTGTTTTGGTCCTGTTTCATCAGCAGTAATGAACGGCAAGTTGATGGGGGTGGCTACCATGCTAGACAGTTCAATTTTTGCCTTTTCCGCTGCCTCTCGCAAACGCTGAAGAGCCATTTTGTCTTGGGTGAGATTGATGCCCTCTTTGGCTTTAAAGTTTTCCACCATCCAGCGGACAATCACATTATCGAAGTCATCTCCCCCCAAATGATTGTTACCAGAGGTTGCCTTTACTTCAAAGACCCCATTCCCCAGTTGCAGAACTGAGACATCAAAGGTACCACCCCCCAAGTCAAACACCAAGATCAGCTGGTCTTGATCCAGCTTATCTAAGCCATAGGCAAGAGCAGCAGCAGTCGGTTCGTTTATAATGCGCAACACTTCCAAGCCAGCAATGGTACCCCCATCCTTGGTGGCTTGTCGTTGAGCATCGGTAAAGTAGGCAGGAACTGTGATCACGGCTTGAGTTACTGGTTCCCCAAGAAAGGTTTCAGCATCAGCCTTGAGCTTTTGTAAGATCATGGCCGAGATTTCCTGAGGGGTGTAATCTCGACGCCGAATCTTGACATCTACGGTCTCATCACGACCCTTAACACAGGTATAGGGGACACGGGAACGCTCTGTAGCGGTTTCATCCCAACGACGTCCGATAAAGCGCTTGATACTGTAGACACTGTTTTCCGCATTGGTCACTGCTTGACGCTTGGCCAGTTGACCCACTAGGTGCTCCCCTGATTTGCCAAATCCGACAATACTCGGTGTGGTTCGCCCACCTTCCGAGCTCGAAATGACTATGGGTTTACCTCCTTCTAAGACAGCAACACAACTATTGGTTGTGCCTAGGTCGATGCCAATAACTTTTCCCATAGGGTTGCGGGTTAAAGGTTATGTTAAGTTATTTTACTTTGATTTTTTGTTGAGTTGGTCAAAATAATAGAACTTCCCTTGGTGCTAAGTCCCTTTTGGTAGGATGATCTCAGACTGACACCAAAGGAAGCTTAACCAATCAATGGCAGCTAATTTTCTGGCTCAGCAGACTTCTGAGCTTCCGAGGTTTCCTGTGGTTCTACCGCAGCAGCTACTTTCACCATAGCGTGACGTAGCACCCGCTCCCCAAGGAAATAACCCCGCATTAGCTGTTCTATCACCACTCCTTCTGGATATTCATCCGTTGGTTCTCGCATAACCGCTTCGTGGAGATTGGGGTCAAACTCTTTCCCTTCTGGTCGCATCGCAGCAACCCCAAGGCGCTTGAGACTGTCTACCAGCTGTTTATAAACACCTTGATAGCTTTTGTGAATCGACATTTCCCCATCATTTTGAGGCTTAATTTGGGTACGCGCCCGTTCAAAATTATCTACTACTGACAATAACTCCGTGATGGTGTTTCCTTTAACTTGATGTTCCAAGTCTTCTTTTTCTTTAGCTGACCGTTTGCGGAAGTTCTCAAAATCTGCCGCAATCCGGATGTATTGAGATTTAAAGGAGTCACATTGCTGAGTTCGCTCTTCTAGTTGAGCTTTCAGAGCCTCATTTTCCTGCTTGATGGTTTCTATAATTTTGGAATCGTCCTCGGTAGGGGATTCATCGGTTGTTGCTGCTTGAGCTACCTCGGTCTGGGCTTCTTGGTCGTTGGGCCCTGACTCAGATGCTTCAGCAGCAGGGGATTCAGTTGGTTGTGCGGCTGTTGGGTTGACCTCTGAGTCAGAGGCTACGGCTACCGCTTCCGCCTGAAGATTATCTTCGAGTACCGTGGTGGACTCTTCATTTGTCTGCTGCGAAGTGTTATCTGACTGTTTTGCTTCGTCAATCATGCTCCACTCATCCCAATTCAATAGACTGCTAGTTTATCTATAATTTCTTACTAGCCAACCAATTTTCCAGCAAATTTTGTAAACTAACCTAGTTAAGTCTAACGACTATACCATGGGTTTATAAGCTCATTGAGAGTTGTTGCGACCTCAGACTACTTACCTCAACTGTCTGGTCTTCCAAGCCCTCCGTCAGCAAAAATGCTGGTCAAGGACAGGGTCGCCGATCAGATCCTTATGGCCTGTACCCTTACTTGCCCACCGACTGTGGTTTTTCCACGGACTGTCCTTGATGGCGCTACTTCCGTTGCCTGGTCTTGTTGCATACTTTTGCTGGTCTTGTTGCATAGTTGAATGTTGTGGCTAAATCAGTCATTAATCAAAATCTAGCATCTGAGATTGTGAACCACCTTGATGGATTAGGGGTTGATAATAATTATACAGCGAATGAGTTTGCTGAGTTTTTATGATGTATAATGTGATATTTAGCTACGACAAATTATCCGAGTCCGTCAATCTAACTAAAACGTAAAAATAAGGGAGTGGCTGCCACTCCTATGTTATTTAACATAAGGCTTTTGGGAATACTGTGTAAAGTAAGGAGACTTCCTATTCCGTCATGACTTACTCCTCATCTCAACGACGCGCCCTAGTAGTCCGTAACGATTTTTCTCCCTTTGGCAATAAACTGATTCAGGCTGGTTACGTTAATGCTGACCAGATGCAGGAAGCTTGGCTGGAAACTCGCAAGTCCGGAAGACCCCTGACGGAAGTCATCGAAGCAATGACCGGACGTCAGTTACCACCGGACTTGATCCGCCAATACAAGAAACAGCAGTTGTTTGAACTGAAAGTTCTTTTTGGTGTTGAGTCTCTAGATCCCGAAATTAGTGATATTTCTACTCAGCAAGTCGGTGGCTTGATCGAAACCCTGATTCCTATTGATATTTGCCGTCGCTATCACCTGCTCCCGATATCTAAGCATGAAACTGAGCCGCCATCGGTTTTGGTGGCAATGGTTTCTCCTGATGATCTAGAAGCCCAGGATGATTTGAATCGGATTCTACGACCTCAGGGAATCAAGTGGCAACGGATGGTAATCACTAAAGAAGACTATCAGCAAATCATTAGTCAGTATCTTGACGATCAGTTGGCACGGCAAAAGCAATTAGATCAACAAAAATCCGTAGATGTAAAGGAGGATTTAGAGAATTTAGGCTCATTTGAGAGTTTACAGGATGCCCCAGAGGAAGCGGAAGCAGACCTAGATTCTTCTTTGAATGAGGCCGGGGGAGCTCCAATCATCAACCTGGTTAACAAAATCCTGGCTAAGGCTTTACAAGAAGGGGTTTCTGACATTCACATTGAACCCCAAGAGGATCAGTTGCGGGTGCGCTATCGCAAAGATGGTGTACTGCGTCAAGCCTTTGATGCCTTACCACAGCGAATACATACAGCGGTGGCGGCTCGTTTCAAAATCATGGCAGATCTCGACATTGCGGAAAGACGCTTACCCCAAGACGGTAAAATTCGGCGTATGTTCCAGGGGCGGAAAGTTGACTTTCGGGTCAATACCTTGCCCAGTCGTTATGGGGAAAAGGTGGTTCTGCGGATCCTAGATAACGAATCCACCCAGTTGGGGTTGGATAAGTTGATCACAGACCCAGACACCTTAGAATTGGTCAGGGAAATGGCTAAGCGTCCCTTTGGATTAATCTTGGTGACGGGTCCAACGGGATCGGGGAAATCAACAACCTTGTATTCAATTCTGGCAGAACGTAATGACCCTGGCGTGAATATCAGTACTGCAGAAGACCCGATTGAGTATTCCTTACCTGGGATTACCCAAGTGCAAGTTATCCGGGAAAAAGGCATGGATTTTGCCTCAATTCTACGAGCTTTTCTGCGCCAAGACCCGGACGTGATTCTGGTGGGTGAGACCCGAGACAAAGAAACAGCTAAAACCGCCATTGAAGCAGCTTTGACTGGTCACTTAGTATTGACTACTCTACACACTAATGATGCGGCTGGTGCGATCGCTCGTTTAGATGAAATGGGTGTTGAACCCTTCATGGTTTCTGGTGCCTTGCTGGGAGTGTTAGCTCAACGATTGATGCGGCGTGTTTGTTCCAATTGCCGCATTTCTTACCAACCAAGTTCTGCGGAACTAGCGCGCTATGGTTTATCATCCTCTAGAGAAGGGGGGATTACCATCTATCGCGCCAATACCCTGACACCGGAGCAAATTGCTGAAGCTAGGGCACAAGGTACACTCTGTAAAACCTGTAATGGTATTGGTTACAAAGGACGGGTTGGTGTTTATGAAGTTATGCGCATCTCTGAAAACCTGCAAGCCTTAATCAACGAAGGTGCCCCCACGGAGGAGATTAAGGAAGCTGCTGTAGAGGAAGGGATGATCACCATATTAGCCTATAGCTTGAATTTGGTAAAGGAAGGTTACACCACCTTTGAAGAAGTGGAACGAGTAACCTTTACTGATTCCGGCTTAGAGGCAGAACTCAAAGCTAAGCGCAAGAGTTCTCTAACCTGTGTCACTTGCTCAGCTCAATTACAGCCGGAGTGGCTAGACTGTCCTTACTGTATGACACCGCGTTTTCAAAATTAATTTAGTTATTAGTATATTGTTTGAACAATTGGCTATTTTATTTTGACTAATGACTAATCACTAACGACTACTGAGGTTTTTAAGGGAGACAACATTATGGAACTGATGATTGAAGACTTGATGGAGCAGATGATTGAGATGGGGGGGTCAGATATGCACATCCAAGCGGGTGCGCCAGTCTACTTCCGCGTCAGTGGTAAACTCCAACCCATTGATGACCAAGCCCTGAACCCTCAAGCCTGTCAGCGATTGATTTTCAGTATGCTTAACAATTCACAGCGTAAGGAATTGGAGCAAAACTGGGAACTTGATTGTTCCTATGGTGTCAAGGGGTTGGCTCGTTTCCGTGTCAATGTTTACAAAGAACGGGGTTGCTATGCGGCTTGCTTGAGGGCTTTGTCTTCCAAGATTCCTAACTTTGAAAAATTGGGTTTACCGGATGTGGTGCGGTCGATGAGTGAACGACCAAGGGGAATGGTATTGGTCACCGGACCCACGGGTTCTGGGAAAACCACTACCCTAGCAGCCATGATTGACTTAATTAACCGCACTCGGGCAGAACATATTCTGACAGTGGAAGACCCGATAGAATATGTGTTTCCTAACATCAAGAGCTTGATTCACCAACGTCAAAAAGGTGAAGATACCAAGAGCTTTGCCAATGCCTTGAAGGGGGCACTGCGGGAAGACCCGGATGTGATTTTGGTGGGTGAAATGCGGGATATGGAAACAATTGCTCTTGCTATTTCCGCAGCTGAAACCGGTCACTTGGTATTTGCAACGCTACACACTAACTCAGCTGCTCAAACTGTAGACAGGATCATTGATGTGTTCCCATCTGGACAGCAAGCTCAAATCCGAGCTCAGCTGTCTAACTCTTTGATTGCAGTATTTAGTCAATGTCTAGTACCGAAGAAAAATCCTAAACCTGGTGAGTTTGGTAGGACTATGGCTCAGGAAATCATGGTAGTGACACCAGCTATTTCTAACCTGATCCGGGAAGGAAAAACTTCTCAAGTTTATTCTGCTATCCAAACCGGTATGAAATTGGGAATGCAGACCCTGGAACAAGCTTTAGCGAATCAGGTTAAATCTGGCTTGATCTCTTTGGAAGTAGCACTTAGTAAAAGTTCTAAACCCGATGAATTGCAACGTATCCTTGCTGGTTCTGGAGGGATGAATGCTAAGGGCGTTAGAGCGAAGGCGACTCGCTAGTCTAGAGAAAGCACGGACTCTTACCATAAAACTTGCGATTAGACTTAATCTAGAAAAAAGCCATGCCTACTTTTATTGCTCAAGTTCGGGACAAATCAGGCAAAGCCAAAAAACAAAAAATTGAAGCTGCTACTCCTGAACAAGCCCGCAGCATCCTAGAAAATCGGTATTCTGCTGTTGGCAGCGTCAAGAAAAGCTTAGATGTTAGCTTTAGCCTGTCTGACCTTTCCGAAAAATTTACCAATGTCACGATCAAAGACAAAGCGGTCTTTTCTCGTCAGTTTGCCGCTATGGTTAATGCTGGTGTGGCTATCGTCCGCTGTCTTGGGGTATTAGGGGAACAGTGTTCTAATCCTAAGCTGAAAAAGGCTTTGATGAACATCAGTGGCGAGGTCCAACAAGGAACTAATCTATCGGATGCTATGCGTAAGCATCCAGATTGTTTTGATACTCTTTACGTGAGTATGGTTCAGGCTGGGGAGGTTGGGGGTGTGCTTGATGAAGTGCTCAACCGATTAGCTAAGCTGCTGGAAGATATGAATCGGCTGCAAAACCAAATCAAATCAGCTATGGCTTACCCTAGTGTGGTAGGTTTCTTAGCCCTACTGGTTTTTCTGGCAATGACGATGTTTCTGATCCCAATCTTTGCTGGGATATTTCAAGATT
The DNA here is from genome assembly GCF_010672005.1 of Moorena sp. SIO4A5. Taxonomy (NCBI): domain Bacteria; kingdom Bacillati; phylum Cyanobacteriota; class Cyanophyceae; order Coleofasciculales; family Coleofasciculaceae; genus Moorena; species Moorena sp. SIO4A5. Next base: position 34,372 of record NZ_JAAHHZ010000040.1, read on the forward strand.
TAGGAACGGAATTGCCAGCTTTAACTAAGTTTATGCTATGGTTGAGCGGCATCCTTAGAAGTTGGAAAGTATTGATTACCATTGCTGTTGTAATTGTATTAGTTACAGCTTTTAAGTATTACTATAAAACCCCAATGGGGAAGTTGCAAATTGATGCTTTGCAGTTGAAAATTCCCCTGTTTGGTGAGTTGAATGAAAAAGGCTCTGTAGCTCGCTTTTGCCGAGTGTTTGGCTCCTTAACTCGTTCGGGAGTACCGATCCTGAATTCTTTAGATATTGTAAGAGATACAGCGGGTAACCAGGTAATTGCTAATGCTATTGACTCAGCTAAGTATGAGATTCAACAGGGTGGGATGATTAGCCTGGCCTTACAACGAGAAAACGTTTTTCCTCCTTTAGCAATTCAAATGATTAGTATTGGGGAAGAGACGGGGGAGTTGGATTCTATGGTGATGAAAGTTGCTGACTTCTATGAAGATGAAGTCGAGCAAGCGGTTAAAGCACTAACTAGTATCTTGGAACCAATTATGATTGTAGTTTTGGGAGGCATGGTTGGTGTGATATTGGTATCTATGTATTTACCAATGTTTAAAGTGTTTGACACTATGGGCTAATTCGATGCCTGTTCAGAAATCTGATTACGAAGCTTGGCTAGCAGAGTATAGTAACCATGATGGTGCGATCGCACTCCTGAAATCCTATCGACCTTACCTGGAAATGATTCCTAGTATGCGCCGACCTTACGAGAGTGTGATCACCATTCCCTTGCCAGTAGTGAGAATTCGTCACTCGCCATCCTCCTTAGGGCATAAAAGTGTCAGCCATGGCACGATCACCGAAACTGTAGCTTTACCCTGTGATCTAGCTATGGTAATGTGCGATCCCGAATGGAAAATCAAGATGGAGATAGAGATTGTTCTATTTATCCATCGCCCCCATGAAGACTTCTCTGACTTGCTCAGTCGCTGGCGTCAGACCCAAGTGTTACTAGACAAAGACTATGAATGGCTAATGCCTCCTGGCTATCAACACATTCTCAGTGATGGCGTAAACCGTATCTATCCCCTCTTTGTGGTTTTCCCAGAGACACCCCAACGGATTCAGCGAGGCTTACTAGGGGCTAGTTTACCATTTGTGGTACAAACGACCGATACCATTAGTCTGGAACAGGATGAAAAATCCAGCTTAGTTGAAAAGGGTGAGGAGATGGGGAGATGGGGAGATGGGGAAATGGGGAAATGGGGAGATAGGGAGATGGGGAGATAGGGAGATGGGGAGATAGGGAGTGTGGGAGATAGGGAGTGTGGGGAGATTTTGATTAAGGGTAATTATCAGGAAATTATTTTAGTATAGCGTTTTTCTCAGCTATAAACAGAAGAGGGCTCGCCCAAAGGTGGTGCGTTACGGGGCGGACTATCCCAACCCGGGCGTTGAGGCGGAAAATCAAGGGCTTTCCGCCCCTAACGCACCCTACGCACTATAAACAGAAGAGGGGTCGCCCAAAGGTGGTGCGTTACGGGGCGGACTATCCCAACCCGGGCGTTGAGGCGGAAAATCATAGGAAGTCCGCCCCTAACGCACCCTACGCACGATTCCCGATTCCCGATTCCCGATTCCCGATTCCCTACTCCCTACTCCCTACTCCCTACTCCCTACTCCCGACTATTTCACAAACTGGGGCATGACTTCAGCAGCAGTCAATAGACCATAAATCCCTTTGTGATGTAGGGAAACTCCAGCTTTTAGATAGCCAAAGGCGGGACCACAGACATTAGCCGCCATGCTGGTTTCATCACCAAGGGTAAAGGTGTGAGTGGAAATCTTACCCTCAAAGGTGCGACCTGTGATTTGGACATTGGTACTGAGGGGTTTTTTAGGATTGCGGGTATCCACGACACCACCAACAGAAACGCGATCGCGTGAGCAAATCCCTGCTAGTTCCAGCATCACATCATCAGCATGTTCCATATTCTCTAGGCTGATGATGCCTTGGGTTTGATCTAATAACGCTTCGACTTCAGCATCACTCATGGCTTTGGCTCGTTCTACATCATAACCGGGAAGGTGAGCAATATCTTCTCGAATGGTGGCTCGATAGGCTTCCCAGTTAGCAATCCCTACCCCAAAGGTAATGTTGACACTGTGAATCTCGGCATAGCTTTGAGATGCGATCGCAGCAGCAGCGGTCAATAGTCCTGGTGTAGCACCGCAGCCAGTCATATAGGTAATTCCAGCGGCTTGCAATTCATCTTGCAGTTGCAACAGTTGTTCTACAGCACTAGTGCGCTTGAGAGCATCTACTAACACTCCCTGCCAACCCGATTGAATAAATTGCTTAACTACCGATGCCATAAAGGTATTCGGTAAATTTGGCAGTGCTAAGAAATATCCATCTACTGTCGCGTTTTGGATTAAGTCTTCGATACTGTTGCTACTTAAAGTGCCACCTGGTTCTACATAACCCAATGAACCTTGGGATTGGTAGGTCTGGATACAACGGTCAGGATTTAAGCCAGCTGGGTCATAAACATAACCTTTCCGGTCAGCTGCTGCTACCCAAAGCATTTCTCCCTTAGGAGCTAAGACTCTGGTAGCGGCTTGACCTAATCCCCCAAAGCCTAAAACCCCTACTCGTATTCGCTCTAATCCATTGGGATTGGCGGTTTTGGGGTTATTTACACCTCTGACTTGCGTTTCACTCATAACTTATAGACTGTTTCGCCGAACTTTAATAATTCATACTTCATACTTCATACTTTGCCCAGTCCCCTCAATTCTCTATATTTTGTTAATGTCAGCATTCAGCCGTCAGCCGTCAGCCGTCAGCCGTCAGCCGTCAGCCGTCAGATGTCACATATAGGCCAAGGCTTTTGGCTGTTCGCGTAGCGTGCGCATTAGCTGATAGCTGATAGCTGAGAGCTGAGAGCTGATAGCTGATAGCTGATAGCTGATAGCTTACTTGTTAATAAACCATTTTTGGGTTATACCACCCCTTGACTATTCCCTAAAGTTACGAGAAACTTACAAAATATTAAAGTATACACTCGATTTACTATAAACTTATGTTAATGTTGTTTGCGCCATGATCTGAATTATTATCATTTGATTAATGACCAGCTATAGCACTGGTCAGTGATCAGTGATATCAATCCGGGATTAGATACTCCTGGACTGGTGCAACAACCGGTGCCACAACCTCTAAATAGGCATAAACGGAGCACTAAGGCGACTATGGAAACATTAGAGTTTGTAATTTATCCAGATGGTCGAGTCCAGGAAAAAGTCACTGGGATCATCGGAGCATCTTGCGCAGAGGTAACAGCTGCTATTGAAGCTCAGCTAGGACGAGTCGTATCTGTTGAGAAAACATCAGATTACTTCGACCAAAAGCTTGAACTGTCGGCAACAGCGACAACTCAAGCTACGGTTAGCCATTGGTAAATTTGTGTTCCAGTTAGTAAATTAGTTTAATTACCAAACATGTCTCATTTCAGCACTATCAAAACCCAAATCCGTAACCGTTCATCCTTAGAAACTGCTTTAACTGACTTAGGGATTGATTGGGAATCTGGTCCTAGCTCTGTGCGCGGTTATCAAGGCCAAACTCGCACTGCTGAAGTAGTGATTGAGCAAGAGAATGACTACGACATCGGTTTTAGTTGGAATGGTAACGCCTACGAACTAGTTGCTGATTTTCAGTATTGGCAACAGCCTTGGTCTGTAGATGGTTTCCTACAACGGGTAACCCAGCGTTACGCTTACAACACTGTAATTAAGGAAACTGCTAAGCAAGGCTTTGAGGTTGCTGAGCAACAAGATAATAAAGATGGTTCAATTCGTTTAGTGGTACAACGCTGGAGCGCGTAATGTCTGAGTTCTCACCGACGCCAGAGCGTTCGGGTTTAGAACCAGAGTTAGGGGGTGTCTTTCGAGATGCTCCAGAGCGGTCTGGTTTTGAGCCAGAGCTAGGGGGTATTCTGCGACAAAAAGGTGTTTACGTTGATGAAATTACCTGCATTGGCTGTAAACACTGCGCCCACGTCGCTCGCAATACGTTTTACATGGAAGCCGACCACGGTAGATCCCGGGTTTTTCGGCAAGATGGCGACCCAGAAGAGGTGATACAAGAAGCGATAGACACTTGTCCAGTAGATTGTATCCACTGGGTTGATTACACTAAGCTTAAAAATCTAGAAGACGAGCGACAATATCAGGTAATTCCTAGAGCAGGATTGCCTATTGAACCAAGTGTTGTGGCTGCCAAAATTAAGGAGAGGAAGCTGGCAAGGAAGCTTAGGAAAAAACGTACCTAGGCTGAATGCGATCGCGTTTAATAGTAATTAATCCTCGATGGCTTAGAGCCGTTGGGGGTTTTGTGTTGTGTTATCGCAATGGTTGGATTTTAGGGAATCGGGAATCGGGAATCGGGAATCGGGAATCGGGAATCGGGAGCAGGGAAACGGAAAATGCGATCGCGTAGGGCGACCAAAGGTCAATCGCGTAGCGGCTCTTTCAACAAAGATACCGTAAAACTGCAAATTACTTTAGTATAGCACAAACATATCTTTATTTCTAATAATATCAAAAACTCTTTGGCTCTCTTTCTTACTACTCCCTACTCCCTACTCCCTACTCCCTATTCCCTTCCTACGACCAAATCCCACAGGGCATCAATACCACTGCCAACATAGTCGGAATCCTGGTGTTGTTCAATCCATTCAATCACAGTAGGCAGAATATGATTGGATGTTTTGCCCAATTTGCCAAAGGCTTCGGTTGCGTCCCTACGCAGATAATAATTATCATCCATTAGTAGTGCTAGTAGAACGCTGACTACTGTTTCTGAGCTGTTGTTCAATCTGCCCAAGGCTATAGCTGCGTCACTAATCACATAATAATCATCATTCTGAAGCCGTACTAGGAGGGCATTAACTACGCTTTCTGAACTGTTGCCCAAATTGCCCAAGGTTCTGGCTGCGTCCCTACGCACATCAGAATTCTGATCCTGAAGCCCTGCTAAAAGCGTGCTGACTAAAGTTTCTGAGCTATTGCCCAAATTGCCCAAGGATTCGGCTGCCTTCCAACGCACACTAAAATTATCATCCTTTAGCTGTGCTAGGAGGGCGTTGACTACGGTTTCTGAGCTGTTGCCCAATTGTCCCAAGGCATAGGCTGTCCACCCACGCACACCAGAATTATCATCCTTTAGCTGTGCTAGGAGGGCGTTGACTACGGTTTCTGAGCTGTTGCCCAATGCCCCCAAGGCATAGGTTGCCTCCCAACGCACATCAGAGTTATTATTCTGAAGCAGTGCTAGGAGGCGATTGACTACGGTGTCTGAGCTGTTGCCCAATTTACCCAAGGCTTCGGCTGCACTACTACGCACATAATAGTGATTATCCTCAAGCAGTGCTAGGAGGCGGTTGACTACGGTGTCTGAGCTGTTGCCCAATTTACCCAAGGCTTCGGCTGCCTTCCAACGCACATAAGAATTATCATCCTTTAGGCGTGCTAGCAATATTGTAATTACCTGATCCTTTTCCCCTAACTCGGCTCGATAGTTGAGCAATCGCCACTCATCAATTAAATCCGTTCGCGTAGCGTGGCCTACGGCCAATTGCTCCTTCAACATCTCCAGAGCTTGCCCCTCAAAATCCGTTTCATACAAACTACAAATTATTTTATCAATCTGCTCGTAAACCCTCTCGCCAACTCGCTCCTCACTACTCACCTCCAACTCAACCAACCGCTCTAAAATCTCTTGAACCAAATCACGATCAGCACCACGCAAATTTTTCGGGTCTTCTGCCAAACAATTACCAGCAAAGAGCAAATCCCGGTGTAACCAATCCTCATAGTCACTAGTATTATTCAATACTGCTCGAATTGCCTTTGCCGCATTTTTTGGTTTTTGTTGTGCTATCAGCAATAATAACACTTCGCGCCAGTGGGAGTCATGTAAATGCTCCCGAATATGATTCAAAACTATTCCAAAATCATACTCATTCTCCGCTTGATAGTTAATCTCCTGAGCACACAAATATTCTTGAAATGTCTTATGGACAAACCCATAACAATCTTGCCCCTGCTGATTCAATAAACCGGTGCGATCGCGAATTAAGGTTACAAATGCTTCTGCTTCTTCTTTAGCTTGATATAACTGCACCTGCTTCAATGTTTTAATCTCTTTACTCAACTGAGCAATTAAATCATCTTGATTAATAATGGTGCTCCCTTCGTTATCGTCACTATTTCCTTGGCTATGAATCCAATAAGCTAACAATTCCATCAATCGGCGCAAATCATAGAAATCTAGATACTTAAATAGTCCCTGATTGCTGATTTCTTTGTTAGCATCCCAAGAGGTTAACAAGGTTTTGACTGCGCAATTGTAAAGCTCAAACCGTTCTTTGGGCAATACCGCTTGATACCGATGAATTAATGCAATAATTGTCAACAATAACGGATTCCGTGCCAACAAGGTAATCCGGTCATTATCATCCAGCGCCTTTCGTAAACTTTGCTTGCGCCTTTCCGCTTCTGCTTGGTCTTGAAACCGACTGTTATACCAGTTATCAATAAATGCGGAAATCTTCTGGTCATCAAAGGGTTGGATTTGATAGTGGGGAAATTCCTCAGTGCGGAAAAAATCCCGTCGATAACCAGCGGGTCTAGATGTAATAATAGCGCGATTTCTGTCAAACTGTCCTAAAAAATTCTCGATGCGCCTAACTACATCATGGCGTTTAGCCTCTTCTGCTACTTCATCCAAACCATCGAGCAATATCAAGGCTCTACCATCAGACAACCAATGCTCAAAAAATCCCACTGGTAACGGTTTCACTGCCATCGTGTTTTCCGCAAATATCCGAGCATAGTCGATCAAGCTTTTATCGAGATGTCTCGCAAAGTCTCGCATCCTGATTAAAATCGGTAGCCAATCGGTATCACCATCTAATCCTAAAATGTCAGGATTTTGCTGAGCTAACATTACTGCAAAATAGCTCATCAAGGTGGTTTTACCAGAGCCTGGGGCACCCAAGATTACCACTCGTCTCCACTGACTTTGGCTCAATAACTGCTGAGCCAAAAATTTGCAGCCAGTTGTCTTTTCCAATAGCAGCTTTTCTGGCTTTTCCCCACTACCAGCTGCTAACAACTCCCGCTCCCAAGCGCCAGCAGTTGATACGTCTTCCACTACATCTGGCATTACGAAAATCTGGGCTAACTTCTCGGATTTTTCTACATCTTGCCCAGGCACAGCAATGCCAGCAAATTTGACATGATTATACCAGTTAGCTAACTGTTGATTATAATCCTGTTTAGCTACCTGAAATTTTATATAAGTATCCGTGTGCTGAAAATACGCATTAATAAATGTCTCTATCCAAGGCTTGAGACTGTCTTGATTTAGTTCAATAGTCTTGGATTCAGCTTCTTGTTGAAATACCGTGCTTAAAATATCCCGGTCTGGCTTCCCTTGATTAAATAACGGTTTCTGTAATTCTGCGACAACAGCAGAATGAGTAAAATAGTGGTTCAAAAACCGATTAACTCCATTCCAGCCATCCGGGGGAGCGTGAAAAAATAAGCGCTGTTGACTATCCAGTTGTTTGTCCCATTGATCAACCGCTTCTGCTCCGGCTTTGATGGCTTTTTCGATATCGCTTTTAGTCAGGGATTGAGTTAAGCGCTTACCTGCTTCTTTAGCAACAATACTTAACAATGGTGGCGCTATTTGCGATAGTTCCAAACCAGCCAAAAGGGACACGGCTTCCATAATTTATAGGTAGTTATGTTGGATTGGTTTAATTATAGCAATTTATAAAGCAGGGAGCAGGGAGCAGGGAGCAGGGAGCGGGGAGCAGGGAGCAGCGAAGCTTCCGCTAAGAGCGATCGCTAATTAAAAACATCAGTAAAAAAATACTAATCTTTTTTTTAATATACCCCCTTACGAAAAAAATATAAAAAAATAAATAAAATTTACTTGACAAAATAAATGATTATTTATTAACATAAAAATGTCCCAAAAACAACAGCAAAAAACATTATGGACATCGAAAACTTTCTCCCAAATTTTGAGTATAATCCCAACAATCCTAATCTCCCTGAATTATTTAGCCAACCCCAGCCAGGACGGGAGCAAATCAAACATATATTGATCGGTTCTCCCAAAACTGTGCGGGTCACAATCTATAATCTTTATGGCCGTGGCTACGCCCAAGTTCATGAGTGGAGCACTCCTCAACCTACCGGAAATCCTAGTGAGGTGATCAGTATATTGATTCGACATCTGTTGGTAGATTAAGATAGCAAGTTGCCAGGGATGCCAATCCCTGTCTTGATGCAGTCGCTCATGGGGGAAACCCCCAAGACCGCGCTGCATCGCTGGCGACAGGTCAAAACTCAGGAGAAAGTACGACGTCTTAAGTCTAAGACCTAAGTTAGTATGTTGTTGATTTGGTGAACACATAGTCAAGAATCCTAGGGCTCTTGACTATTACAAAAAATAATTCGGTCAAGCATTGGAATTAACCAGAACTTGACCGAATTTTTTTTGTTGAGGGAACAGGGAATCGGGAACAGGGAGTAGGGAGTAGGGAGTAGGGAATCGGGAATCGGGCAGTAACGCACCACTGGGTCAAGCAGCTTTAATGACATGCACTCACATCACCCACAGCACCCATAGTGATAATGCAATAGTTTTTCTAACTTCCCACGCTAACCACTCATATCACCCCTGGTGTTAATGCAATAGTTTTTCTATCCGACCACCCTCATAACCCTCATTGCCCTTACAACCCCTGACGTTAATGCAATAGTTTTTCTGGCTGACCACCCTCATAACCCTTATAACACTCATGATGCTTTCGATACTTCTCACCCACCCCTTGCATTTTCTAAAAAATCGTGTTAATATAACAATATCGTTAAAGCAATGGTTTTGCAGCCATGATGATTTCTACCGCACAAGCCGCTAAATTACTAGGTATCTCTGCCACTCGCGTCCGTTTCCTTTTGAGCAAGGGCAGAGTCAAAGGAGCTTATAAGGTCGGTAGAACTTGGGTGATTCCTTTATTTGATGGCATGCCAGTGGTCACGCCTGGCACTCGCGGACCGAAGCGGAATTGGTCAAAGCTTACAAATTACACGAAGGCGGTCATCCACGTTAATCAGAAAGTGATTCGCCAAAATCACAACACCGGCGAACGCAATCCGGTGATTACGGTCAAACGAGGCTCTAAAAATACTTACGGTCATACTGTCGAAGTCAATGGCCCTTGTCGGGTGATGTATCGCCCAGATGATCCCCTACATTGTGGAGCACGGGTATGGATTGAGACGATTTCTGATTTTAAGGTCATCGCCTAAGCGGTCAGCGGTCAGCCGTCAGCCGTCAGTGGTCAGGTTCATGTAGGGTGGGCAGTGCAGCAGAAGACAGATAATTAAGCTTGCAAACCACGTTGCACTGCCCACCCTACGATTAATAGACCTCTTGCTGATAACTGATAGCTGATAGCTGATAGATAGTTCATGTAGGGTGGGCAGTGCAGCAGAAGACAGATAATTAAGCTTGCAAACCACGTTGCACTGCCCACCCTACGATTAATAGACCTCTTGCTGATAACTGATAGCTGATAGCTGATAGCTGATGGCTGATGGCTGATAGCTGATAAACTTGATATTAGCCCAGAGAGTTGTGGTCAGTCAGTAGTTTTTCAACTCTAGCTTCTTCAACTTTCGAGGTTAGTTTTTTCGATTCATGGATATCTCGTGTAGTTTTAGCGATGTTGATGCTAGAGCCAATAGAGAAAAGTAAACCGATACCTAAGTAGCCTTTGATCCAGTTATCTGCTGGCAAATTGGCAATGCCAATAGCCATAGCAAAAACCGAAATAACAAAAGACGCCCAAGACTGAATTACCCAACCTGTACTATGGCTTTGGTTACTAAATCGTTCTTGCATGTTACTCAACCTTTAAGTGCGATAATATTAATGAATTTAATTTTGATCATACAAAGCTTATTGTCTAGTAAGTTGAGAGCAATGACAGTTTTTGGAGCTGCATACAATAGCATTTATCGAGTAAGTCAAATAGGTGGAGGGGCAGGAGTTAGGTAAGCATTCAGCTATCAGTGATCAGCCGTCAGCTCATCAACAACCGTCGCCAGCTGAACCAACTGTCCCCAAGCTGATCAAGTATCCCTACTAAGGTGGTATGATTCTTCAATTTTCCCAATTACTGTACACTCCAGACTTCACCCCCAGTAAGGGTAACAATTCTGCTTATTTCCCAGTCATGTGAGGTAGATAAGTTGTGGATTTTAGGCAATAGGGAATAGGCAATAGGGAATAGACAATAGATAAAACTAGGAAAGAGAACCGATAATTTTTTCCTGTTCTTATAAATCAGCATTGGGTTTTATGATTTATTTGGAAATGCTATAGTTGAGCTTATTAAGATGCTATGGCACACCTGAAAAACTGGAAAACCATGACTTTATATGATTCTAATCCTAACACAAAAGCCCAACCCATAACTAAGGATTTGGTATCCATTTCTTAAGCCATTGATTCTGATCTGGCTAATTATAATTTTTGATTGTATATGTCATTGGTTTGCTAATTTTAAAATTCAGCATAAGTATTGGTGGTTAAATTATTTGTAGCTTAAGGGATTGAGTTACAGTTTGTAAAACTAGGTGATAAAAGACTAGTAAAGGGTTGATGTCAAATTATGTCAAAAAATTTTTTTTTCGGGCTTTAACACTGTATAATACCATTCGAAGTATGAAAATTATGTCAAAAAAAGCAAGTATGTCACAAAACATTAATCAAAGGAGAACAGTTCATGATTTTCCCAACGTGATTGCTGTCAAACGACAGGACTGTCTAGGTGGTTTTTTCACACCCACTCTTGCGGATATTACGGTTAAGCATAAAATGCTAGAGGACTATTTTCGTTCGCCAACCGTAGGTTTGCTCTTACCTCTTGGCTCTAAGCGGGAACAGGATACTTTTCCCGAAACTTTGAACTATTGCCTAAACTGGGGGATTGCATTAGAGAGAATTGTCGTGATACATTCACCGCGAGCGCAAGCTGTCGTGGATCACTTGGGGCTGAAGGAAAAAGGCTGCGTGATTCTCAACGAAGCAGCTATGCTTGATTTATTTAACCTAGAGCGCATTCACTCGCGCTTTGCAGTCGATCTTGCCAAACATAAAGGCAAAGGAAGAGCCTTTGCGATAGCTTTTGCTTACTTGAAATATGTTCAGCAATGGCAGACACTCAAAGATCTATTTGTTCTTGATGTTGATATCAACGCTACCCAATATCGACCACTTCACTATTTGGGATATGCCCAAGCTATTTTTCCAGATCAAGAGCGTCTATTTCTGCTCACGGCACAAAACAATACACTCAGGGATAATCACTATCTTTTTGTGATGCGCGATCCCTGGCGACATGAAAACGAACTTGGTTGCCACTATGCTAAACATTTTGATCGGCTCGTCTGGTCTCTAACTGGTGAAACAATGTTGAGATGGGATATGCTAGTCGAGCATATTCCTTTTGCGATCGCTTATGGGATGGAAACGGTGTGGCAGCTTTTTGCGGCAGATTGGGTTGCCCTTTCCCAGCAAGGTAACTATAAAGTTGCCCAAGTAGTTAACCCACAAACAAAAAGAGACGGGGGGAGTCTGGGGCAAAGTGGGCGTTGCTATGATGCGACGATGTACCGTCAATTGAGTCTGATGGCTTGGTTTCTGATTAAATATGGCAAACCGCTATATAAATTCACCCCAGAAGATTACCATACTGTTAATACCCGTTTAAGTCTGGTAAATCGTACTGCAATCTTGCCAGATAATGAAGACCATGGCCTCCCTTATGACGTTCAACTCCATTCTGATCTCTTTATCCCCCCTTTGGGAATGCTAGCCTCTGAAGATTGTTTAAATATTTAGCATTATTTAGCATTCCAAAGAGCTTAGACCACAAGTGTTGAATTGAGTAATAAACGTTACCCAAAATAACTGATATCTCTATACCATTTTTGTTAAACAACTTCATCAAGACACAGAGCAGGAATTACGATAAACATATACTTCTGGGCACTTGTCAGGCAAAAGGCTTGCATAAACAAGAATCGAAAACTACTTCTGCCCGATTCCCGACTCCCAGGGCGTGCGCTTTCCGACTCCCTGCTCCGTGCTCCCTGCCTAAATTTGAAACCGCAAAGCAGTTTATCGCCCAAGGGGCACGAGGATTATTACCGGAATCGGTCTTGGAGCATTTTGGTGAAACAGAGTGGAGTGCGCAACGGATTTGCGCTGGGTGGAACTCTTGCTTATGCTTGTGGATGCAATCCTCAGGTTTTTGGCAATGGAACACAGGAGGTTCTAGATGAGTGATTTCTTAACTCAGAACTGGGAAAAATTCTTAGAAATTCAGGCTATTGGTGATTGGAATGGCATATGGACTCGGCTGGCAGGGAATGGGGAGTTAGTAGAACGTTGTCTTGATGCAGTCGCTCATGGCGCATGGGTCTGTGTGCGGAACCTGCGTCCGCACCGCTGTTTGCCCCGTGGAAACCCCCTTTGGCGGCGCTGCATCGCTATCGATATGAAGATGGTAGGAGTGAGTCTAGAACATTTGGTCCTTACAAAAAAGGGAAGCTAACAACTCCCTTCTTAGACTATAGCTGGACTTGGGGATACACACCTAAGATTGAGCGGGGCCAGTTATATTATTTTGAGACATGCCTCAAGCACGAAAGGTTAGGAGTGAGTGGCGGCTGTAAGTATCTCGAAGATGGCTCATTACATCATGTTACCTCTATCTGGGAGACACTAGACTTCTTTCGAGGAGAGCCTAAAGAGATAGACTATACTTCTTCTGACAATTGGAAGGGGAGTATGATTTCCACTATAACCCCAGACTTAATTATCGCAACTACCAGTGATTGTCAGTGGAAGCCTATAGATGAATTAGCCCAGGAAAATATTATAGTCAGCTTCTCCCATGGAGTGACTGTTAGTCTCCCAGAAAGGTATGCCTATGATAGAGAATCTCTTATAATCACGGATTGGTTAGTGAATCCCGGTCTTTTAAAAAGGGGAATCCGTCACTATAACCAGGAAATTCTCTCACTTTTCCCTAATGAATTTCATGAGATAACATCTTCAAATATTTATTGCAATTTTTTTTGCGATCGCATAAACTGGATTATAATTAGATTTAATAACAACAATGGGCACAATCAGGATCAGGATCAAAAAAAGCGATCGCTTGATTACTGATAGATAGCAAACTTCGGGATTAGGAATAACAAAATTGTAACACAAAAACACACAATACAAAAAAAATCATGATCCGGTGACTAATTATATGGAATTAAAAGAGCAAAACTGGAAAAACTTCACGGAAAACCATTTGCGGGATTGGCATGGTATTTGGACAAGGTATTCTCCTGAAGGAGAGATAATAGAATCATTTCAAAGTCTAAGAAGCTTCCGCAGCAATCCAGAACAAACAGAACTTTATCACACTAATCGTTATATATACGCTGACGGTAGGATAGAAGAAAAAAAATGGCAGTCTAAGAAACAGGATAAGGTGTTACCTGATGGAATGGTTCACCCAGCATTTCCGTCAATGAGATCATTTTTCTTTGAACAAGGTGCAGCTACATGGTCAGCTAAACAGTTAGAACCTGGTTCGATCTTTCAACCGGCTGAATTGTTCTTCAAACATGAAGATATAAGACATAGTGTGCCAATTCTTTATGATACTAATGGCAGTTTGATGCGGATAGTGAGTATCCGTGAAGATGCAGCAGACTTCCCCAGTAACTATTGGTCAAAGGAAATCAATCTCTTACCTGAGAGAAATCTGAGTGGTAACTGGCAAGGAACTTCTGTTACCATGACCCCAGATTTAAAGGTTTCTGACCCAATAGCAACTCAACTAAACTGGCCCTTGGCAGGAAACAAAATGTTCTTTTTCCCTGATGGTATTTCTCTGAGTTGTCCTACTCAAGTCAGTATTGGCACTTCCTTTACCATTGCGGCAAATTGGCTAGTGACAGATTCCCAACTGCAACAACTTAGCGTTAACTATGATAATTATGGAGCCTTTTCTGGCTTGACGCTCGAACTATTGCACCTTTAAACTATAGAGCACTATCCCTAATGATTTGGATTTGGCATCATTTAGGGATCATACTTGATATTTTTGACGAAAACCAAAATAAAATAGGGATACTAAATGAATTGTGATAATTTTTGTTCCCTACTCCCTACTCCCTAATCCCTACTCCCTGTTACATTTACTAGAGTTTTCTTAAGCTAATGAATTTAAATAAGTTTGTCGATCCCCGATATGATATTTGGATGAAAACAGCAACTATGCTGGAAGAACGTTATCTTTCCTTGGATAGTAATGTTGATTGGGATGGGTTACCAAAAAATATTCCTTCGGCTAGCAAAGAAAGAATACAGAAAATTTTTGATAAAATTAACAACAGTGAAAACCTTAATAAAGGAGAGCGAATTTTTTTGATAATGTTAAAGCTGCTCAATGATACCCCTGTCAATAATGGAGCAGAAATTATCAAACAATTACAAAACCCTATTTGTGAAATAGAAACCATATTTGTGCCTTGGGAGATTGTCTTAGAAAATCAAAAAAGGAATCATCATGAAGCTGAAACTGATCCGATGAAATTAGCTGAGTTATATCGAACTGATTCCACAGAAAGAGCGATTAAAGACGCAAGAGCTGGTATTCCTCCTCAACAACGAGATCAATTTTATCGTGGGATTATGAAACCGCCATCAGAAACAGCTTCTCGTCGCAATATTTTTCCTGGAAAAGTAATTTATGGACTCACTGGACACTTAATTACCATTGATGAAAGTAGTGGTGCTATCCAAATTCAACAAGTTGGTGAACCTTATCAGTCTACAATCACAGGTCTTTGGTTTGATAAAGACTATTTTAAATCGATGCCTAACCGCCCCTATGTCTTTCAAAAACCTGGAGCTGATAGCAAAAATGTTTGGGATAATTATACGTTTAATGAAGCAGCAGATATTAGCAACAAAAAAAGTTAATCTAGATTAAGGAATACAAAAGTACATCGGTCCTGTGAAATAAGCCAAGGGAAAAGAGCGAAGACATAGCGGTGCGCGCACCGTCCAGTTTTTACATTGGTTTGTACGCTCATAATTGGGTAAATTTTTGGGATGAATGTACCGAGTGCCAGTAGGGGTAGGGTGGGCAAATTTTTAGAATTTGATAATTTCGTTAGGTATGATGCCCATTTGCCCACCCTACCAGATCAGGCGATCGCACTGACAGTAGTTCCAAGAGCGATCGCACTTAACGCACCCAACAAGATCAGCGTACGCCCTGTTGTTGACTTGCTATACTCCGAAATAATTTCTTATCTCCTGGGCTTTATTTGCCGCCATATGTGGTGGAATACATGCGCGGTCTTGCGCGCAACGGTTGATTACTTGCCTTAAGTACCGTTCCAATTGAGCCTGATTAGCATTGTAGACATGAGCGTGCGCCCCCTGTAATTGCTGGTTTGGATCATGGGATGATATATGCTGCGGAGATGTCTCTCTCATTCGATTCCCCAGGAACTGCGCTCTGTTCAACGCTAATATCCCGCCTCTGATCGCACTGAACGTAAACATTTTATTGCCATAGTGCCACCCGATACTCGCACCGAAATCCGGGTCTGGTCCAAAGACACGAGCACTACCATCGCCTTGGTGGGCGGCATACCCCGCTCCTAGGTCTCTTCCTCTGTTTGCTGTTATGTCCTGTGTGTACGTCGTTATGCCCGTTCCTAACATGTGGGGATAGTCCGCTGTCTCTATATCCACCCACCAGTCTAGATTCACATCTTGATGATAGTTGTCATTTGGACCATAGATACGTCGGCCTGCGTTCACTTCGTCGTCATGCACCGGTAGGGTGACCACCGTCCGCTGGATTGTTTGCCCTTCGCTAATACTCGCCGTCGAGCCTCCTTGTTGGACTACATGAGTTAATTCATGGGCAATCAATTCCTGTCCACCTTTATTTGATGGATTATACTCGCCTCTCTTGAAAAAGATGTGATTTCCGGTCGTAAATGCTCTGGCTTGGAGGGAGCGATTCAGTGTGTCCGACTGACGGTCTGTGTGGATTTTCACTCGGCTAAAATCCGCCCCCATCGCTTGCCCCATCGACCGTTGTAGACCCGCATCCAAAGCTTGGCCACCACCCCGGGCACGGGATAGGGCTGATTCCAACTCAGGTGATGCTGCGCCACCTCCAATGGCTTTCCGACGGAGCACCAAAGGCTTCAACTGCAAGTCAACTACCGTCTCTTCGTCTCTCTGTAGCCTCTGATTCTCTTGCTTTGTCTGGATTTCTTTCCCTTCCCCCGACTGAACAGTCTCTCCTTGACTGCTAACCCCAGCACCAGGGGCATTAATCTGACTCACCACCTGACGGGCTACCCTGTCCGCTTGCTGCTCATACTTATCCCCAACTGCACCAATGGTTAACTTCGGCTGCACTACCGGTAATCCATTCCCACCCACAGGCACATTTACAAAGCTACGATTCAAACCAGAAGCCCTATCAAGGTCGGAGTTTACCTGTTTTTCTGGCACCGAACGCACTGCCGCTCGCTGTAACCAACCACTACTGGGATGGGATGCACTCTGGGACTGTTGCTGATGTTTAGTTAATCCCTGACGCTTCATTTACCAGTCCTCCGTCCATAGATTGGGCATTTTTTATACCCATGTTTTCCGGTTTGATAGTCTTTGTTACATTAAACTTCGGACTAGTTGTCTCGGTCAAGGGGAAGGGATTTTGGGTTTTGGGATTAGATTTGACTCTAGTGATTAATCTTCCGGTGGGCAGTGCTTACCTTCGCCCTTTGCCAGCAAATGTATCTGTTTCAAGCACTGCCCACCCTACAGGAACGATTTGCTATTCCTGAAGACTTTGCCCGACTGATTGATCTCACGTTCAATTATGTTCCCAATCTAGTGCGGCGGTTAACTGTAACTAAATT
Source organism: Moorena sp. SIO4A5 (assembly GCF_010672005.1). Taxonomy (NCBI): domain Bacteria; kingdom Bacillati; phylum Cyanobacteriota; class Cyanophyceae; order Coleofasciculales; family Coleofasciculaceae; genus Moorena; species Moorena sp. SIO4A5. The sequence goes on from NZ_JAAHHZ010000040.1 coordinate 51,463, forward strand.
TAGTTGCATCTTCGGGTAATGCCTTTTATAATTAATCACTAGATGGGGTGTCAAGATGACTCGACAAGAAAAGCTGATAAAACGTTTTCTAAGTAAGCCGAAGGGTTTTACTTGGGATGAATTGACCAAGCTTTTGTCCGGACTCGGCTTTGAGGAGGTCAAAGCTGGAAAAACAGGCGGTTCAAGGCGACGATTCATTAACTCTGATGGCGTGGCGATCGCTCTGCACAAGCCTCATCCTCACAACACACTCAAGATGTATCAGATTGAGCAAACGATCGATATTCTTAGGCACGAAGGATTGTTATGAATAACTTTATGAAATACAAGGAATACCTTGGCTCGGTCAATTATAATGATGAGGATGAGATTTTCTACGGGAAAGTAGAGTATATTCGTAGCCTGATCAGTTATGAAGGTCAGGATGTTAAATCTCTTCGGGCCAGTTTTTACGAAGCAGTGGATGACTACCTAGAGCTTTGTAAACTCAAAGGGATAGAACCGGAAAAGCCTTTCAAGGGAAGCTTTAACATCAGACCTGGAACCGACCTTCATCGACGTGCTGCATACGCAGCTATTGAACGAGGGATAAACTTGAACCACCTAGTGACAGAGGCACTTGAGCAGTATCTGAGATAACTGCTTGACCCTGCTTCAACCGAAAGGCGGCGGAGTGGGAGCGATCGCACTCATGCACTGCCCACCCTACAGAAACTGCCAACCCTACAGGAACGATTCCCGATTCCCGATTCCCGATTCCCGATTCCCTTTCCCCTCCTGGGAGGGGTTAGGGGTGGGTTCCGATTCCCGATTCCCGATTCCCGATTCCCGATTCCCGATTCCCGATTCCACACTTGCGGCCTATAACCTAAAATCCTCTGGATAAATTGGTATGTTTAACTTGCGAAACTCCGTCCGTGTGGCTGCCAATACCAATTCCATGGTTACGGGGGTACCTGCCTGGGCTGCTAAAAAAGCTGCATTGAGAGCAATATTATTTATACTACCACCGGTAAGATTAAATCGCCCCAAACGGTTATAATCTAATTCTTCTAAAGGTGTTTCCTCTGGAAAAACTTTCTGCCACATCAGCTTACGTTGCAACCTACCAGGGAAGGGAAACTCAATGATAAACCGCAGTCGCCGTAGAAATGCTTGATCTAGAGCACTCTTCATATTGGTTGCCAAAATTGCCAATCCCCGATAAGATTCTATCCGCTGTAATAGATAATTAATCTCTATATTAGCATAGCGGTCATGACTGTCTTTTACTTCACTACGTTTACCAAATAGAGCATCTGCTTCATCGAAAAATAAAATTGCCCCACCATCTTCTGCAGCATCAAATAAACGTCGCAGATTTTTCTCTGTTTCGCCGATATATTTACTTACCACTGCTGACAGGTCAATGCGGTAAAGATTTAGTTGTAAATTATTAGCAATCACTTCCGCTGCCATCGTCTTTCCGGTCCCACTTTCCCCAGCAAACAAGGCACTGATACCCATTCCCCGATTCATCCGTCGTTGAAATCCCCAATTTTCATAGACTTTACGACGTTGGTTAACTTGGTCAGCAATTTGATGGAGCAAGCCCATTTCTTCTTTTGGTAAAACTAGATCATCCCAAGTGGCTTTGGCATCGATGCGAGTCGCCAAGTTATCCAATTGCGGACGAGTGCTAAGTAAACAAGCATGCCAAAGACGAGTATGGAATTCGACCCTATCTGTTACCTTTTCATCCAGTGCTAACCGGGCATTCTGCTCAATAGTTGATAGGTTAAGATTAAACTGACTGGCTAAAAGGGAGGGACTTTCTGTTAAGCCAGCATCACCAAGACAGTTGCTCCAAGCTGCTTGTTGTTCTGGGGCGGTGGGTTTGGTAATATCAAGGGTAACACTGGCTCTACTTAAATGCGATCGCGCTTCGTGGGTATCGAGGAACAACAAACTGTGGTACCGTGATAAAAATCGGTGGAGTGGTGAAGCGGAACCAGTAGTTGCGGATTTTTCTTGTTCCTGGGCATCGAGGTAAAGCACCACTGGCATCAAAATACTTTCCCTCTCCCACAATCGCAAGAAAGTTTCCAATTCTGCGGCTGGGGTCGGTAGTAACCCCGATGGTAAGCGATACAGTTGCAAACCAAGAGCGGCAGCAGTATGACCAGCAATTAGCTCCTTACTAGGACTATCTGTACCCAACAACTGAATGATGGGTAAATGGGGTGCAGAGCTTGCTTGTTTGAGGTTGTTGATAATTTTTTTAACAATAGTTTCCTGAGAAGGAGGTAGGTTACCTGTGGGGGGTTCCACCCTCATTACTAAGGTTCCCAGTCGGTCATCTAAGTAATTTAAGCCTTTGAGGTAATTGACAATTCGCTCATCAGCTCGTATAGCACTAGTAATTAAAGGTTGATATCCTACCTGGTTAATTTCAATCAATCGCCAATAACGCAGGGGACGTTCCGGTGAAACTACATGCCAAGCGGGTTGGTCAAACAGGGAAAGCGCTAAAGCAAAGGTGGGATAGGGACGTTGTCCATCGTTTTGAGCCAAAGCACATAAACCAGCAATGCGGGTATCCAGTTCCATCCCCGCACACAACAGCAACACCCCTTGTTCAAAAGGGGATAGTCCAAACCGCTGACTTAAATACACCAAGGCCGGGTATGGCTCTATGGCTGCAACGGTTTCCATTGCACCATAAGCCTGCTCTATGTCTGTATCTATGACTTCTTTTCCAGCCAGCTGTTGTAAACGCAGACGCAGCCAATCCAGTGCCTTGGCTAAGTAGTTCTCATTACGTTCTAACCAGTAGTCTCCCCGACTCATGATAGCGATCTAAGGGTGAATTACTCATACAGCATGACTCAAAACTTATTACTTTTGGAATTCAGGTCAGTGTAGACAATTTTGAGAAATTGTTCGGGACTGAGAAACCCTTTTCCCCAGGTGGAATCGAACTCAGCAGTAGGCTTGGACCACTAGAGACATCAATGAAAGGATAGATGCCATTGAATTGACATCTCCCCCAGCTAAAGCACGGGGGATTCTCAAAGGATGTTACGTCGCAGGTTGAAACCGTGCGACTTCACTCCTTTTCCTGTACGATCTAGACAGAGATGTGAACAGATCATACCGGTGCGGGAGTGTCAATGCTCCCCTACCTGCCTTGGTTAGGTCGAGTCCTAACTGTACAGTTACTTTCCTGGCAATATTGGCTGCACCGTTGCAGTCTGCGTTAACCAGGTGACCGTTGGAAGACTTATACAATCCACGTTTCATCCTTTTGCCCGACGGTGTCCATCCTGTGGGTTTTTCACCATGTTTTGGGAGGCTGTCGTCGTCAAGGTAAGACGCTTTACTGGTGTACGCTTCCTCAGTAATTGTTAGTTTTATTCCATATTCTCGACAGAGTTGTTTTAGTCTTTCTATTAATCTCTTGGTGGGGATGACCACAAACTTTTGATTTCCTCGTCGCCCCATGTTTGTTCGATTTTTCTGCCCCTCATTCCAACCAATAATAAGATTTCCGATACGATCGCTAAGACAACGGTTGATGATAAATCTGGCCGCTTTATTGACAGCATCGCGCATCTGATTATTACGCTTCCTCTGAACTCTATCAAGGTTGGCATCCCAGTAAAACTCAGGTTTTCCAGCTTTGTACTTCGCAACAAGACGGGCATATCCTTGGTTCATTGACTTGAGCTTACGACCATCAATTATCAGACTCTTTCCTTGGGTCGAAACTCCAGTCAACCAGTTATCGCCACCGTGATCGAAACTCCATGCCTGGGAATAGTCTAGGTTCGGATCTTGTTCTACTGGTTGTTTCCCATCATCTATTACCCAATCAATCCATAGTTGCCCATAGTAAGGGCGAATTGTTACCTCTTTAACCCAGTCTGGGTCTATGAATTCTGGGGCTTCTAGTACAATTTCACCTAATAATTCTGGCTTACTTTCCTTGCTTATAGACGGATAAAATAATCCTTTTCTATAGGTGAGGGCTTGTCGCGGAAAAGTAACAGCAGCCAGTCCTCCTTTATTTCTATACCTAAGAAGCTTTGGCCTGTCTACTTGTCCCTTGTAATAAAGTGGAACTAGCTGATTGTAACTTGTGATTGATTCAGCCACAGATTTAAGGGTCTGCTGTGCTGATTGGGCGGCCATCGCCTTGTAATGGGGATTGTTCTTCAGCTCTTTGCATAGTTCGGCATACTTTACACTACACTTATAGGTTTTCCATCCGTAGCGAAGTACGTCTTCTTTCCAGTAAGTAGTAAAAGCTTCTGGTTGTTGTTCTAGCCAACTATAATGTTTTTGTTTGGAGTAATAGATCGCACAATTCCACAGACTGTTAGCGTTTTCACACTGAAACAGCCAGAAAGCTTTTTCTTCGTCAGTAAATGTTGCTTTTACAGGAATCGTTTTGTACATCGCAAGCTATCACCTCCTTATATATATTATGACCTATTTAGATCATAAAAGTTCCACGTTTTCGGGATACGACTGGATAAATCCAGTCGCTCTGTTTCACCCCGGAGACGAAACCTTAGAATAAGGCAGCCTTAATCATAAAGTTTTAACCTTTTACCCATAACCGACCAACCATAAAGGCTGCCTTATTCTTGCGGTAACTTCTGACCCGGTCTAAAGACACAGGGCTCTCACATTTCGGGAAGTTTTGGTAGAGTGACCAAGAATAGTGAACATCGGCTCAGTAAATTCATGGCTAATGAATTAATTAGTTGCTCAAAACCTTGTTGTTTTTTGCTATAATTTAGTTTATGAAAAATAATTTCAGAAATGATTCAGCAACGGTTACATTGTGAATCATTTCTGATTGCCATTCGGTTCCAATTCGGCTAAAACTATTTGGTAAAACTAGACTATTTGGTCAAACTAGTTAGTGTTAATTCAAACTTTCTTCCTCCTCCTCGTAGTTATTGTCCTCTACCCCCATCAGTTCAGAGATTTCTACGTCATCACCTAGGGGATTTTCTTCCTCTAAAATCTCCCGTGGGATCAGGCGATTATTAGACTCTAACCAATCTAAAAGGGAAGTTTCTTGCTTAAGGGGAATGACCTCAGCGAGTTGATCACGATGTAGTTCACGTAGAGCAGGATTGTACATAGGCTTCTTCAGCTAATATGGACGAGGTGAAAACCTTTAACTTTGAGTCTAGCAGTCAGCTAGAGGAAATTTTATGATTGGCAAGGCGGAACTCTTAGAAGCGATCGCAGGAAAGAATCGTGGTCTCTTAGCAAGCAAAACCGATAAAACAGCAATACTCGCAGCAGTTACCCAACTGGAAGGGAGAAACCCCACCCCTCGACCCCTTGAGGCGCAAGACTTGCTAGATGGTAACTGGCGTCTGCTATATACTACGAGTCAAGAACTTTTGAATCTTGACGGATTTCCCTTGGTACAACTGGGTCAAATCTACCAATGTGTTCGTACCTCAGATACTAAAATTTACAACATAGCTGAATTATCTGGTATTCCCTATCTCGAAGGTGTTGTCAGTGTTTGTGCTAGTTTCGAGCCAGTATCTCAATGCCGGGTTAATGTTAGGTTCGAGAGGTCTATCATTGGCCTACAAAGCTTCCTGAGCTATAGCTCTGCCAATGATTTCATTGAGCAAATCGAAGCTGGCAAAAAGTTCCCAGCTATTGACTTTCCCATCAATAGGGACAACCAACAGGGTTGGTTAGAGATCACCTATCTTGACGATGACCTGCGCATTGGACGGGGGAATCAGGGGAGTGTGTTTGTGTTAACCAAGAAATGAGTAGGGAGTAGGGAGTAGGGAGTAGGGAGTAGGGAGTAGGGAGTAGGGAGTAGGGAGTAGGGAGTAGGGAGTAGGGAGTAGGGAGTAGGGAGTAGGGAGTAGGGAGTAGGGAGTAGGGGTTGGGAAAATTGACTGTACCTCATAACTATGATCAAGGCTATATCTGTTCCCTAACCCTCAACAAACAACCCTCAACAAACAACCCTCAACAAACAACCCTCAACAGTGATCATGAATTAGTAACCAGCCTCTTCTTCGTATTCTGGAGCTTTCTTTTTCTCAGGAATGTTGACTCGCGGTGCTTTGTAAGGCTCTGGGGAGCGGTCATCATCCCAGGCATCACCCTCGACTTCGTACTTGTCATAGTCCTGGGTGTTGGTTTTACCATAGGAAGGCTCGGGTGAGCTATAGACTGGCTGCTCGTAGCGCACTGGCTGAGGGGACTCTTTCCGTTCATCGCTCCAGTTATCTTCTTCTAATCTGGCTTCGACATACTTCTTCGGGACTGGTGCTTCTCGTCTGATCGGCTCTAGTTCTGGCTCTTGCCAATCGTCATCCCAGGCATCTTGGGCTCGGTTGGCATTCTCTACTGTCTGAGAGATAGGAGTACGTATTGGAATCCCCGTTCCCAGTTGATTTTCTGGTCTAGCCGTTGGAGTATAGTATGGGTCTTCTGTGTCCTTTTCCCAAGGGGGTCTGCCAATCCCCATACGCTCTAAGACCCCGACGGTTAACTGGATCAGATGCTCTTGAGCTTCCTCAAATACAATTAATCGGTCTGGACCACTGCTGACAATTTCATCAATGGGTAGCTCATAAGTACTAATAACCTGGTCGGGTATTTGGGGTAACCCTATTGATGCAATGATTAGGGCGGAAACGGTGCCATCTTCTACATTGAACTTGAAGCCTCTAACCCGACCTAAGAGTTCACCGGTTTCGGTGATCACTTCGCTGTTAATCAGGGTACTATAGGCATCGACATCAATATCTTCGATAACGTCTTGATCATCTACCAGGATGACATCACCAAATTGCCGAATGCTGCTCAGGAGCATGTACTTTGGCATACCGGCTACTGCCAGAAGGTTATCTCGCAGACCCAGTGCCACAACCTGCCGTCTGTCTATATCTACCAAGAGTTCCTTGACGACTCCGAGGCGCTTACCATTGTCACGGGTAATTACCTGAGTATTTAAGATATCGGAGCGTGGACGAATTTGTTCCGTTGTCATTATATCTCGCTTTTCCTGAGCTATACTCCTGATGGATTAAAAATAAATAATACGTGAGCATTAATACGTGAGCATTCAGCTAAAGGCCTTGGCCGTTGGCCACGCGGGGCGCGTTTGGCCACGCTACGCGAACAGCTTTCAGCTTTCAGCTAAGGTAATGCAACCCTTAGGTTGATCAACAGACTACAGAGGTTATATACAACCTCTGAACATCGGTTTTTTTTTCGTACAGGACGCCCTTCGGACGAGGGGTTCGTGGGTCGGTTCTCTCCAAAATCAATCATGAACGGCTTATAGCTGATGAGCCTTGGGCTGAATGCTTACAATAATAATGGATTTGATGAATGGGATTTTATCTAGTTAACCGTACTTTTGGGTGATAGTTTTAAACCCAATACTTGAGTGTATGCTCCCCTGGCTTGGGTAACACCAATGGTGCGTTGAGCAGACTCAATCATAGGACGGCGTAAGCTTACTACAATAAATTGCGCAAGTTTAGCCTGTTGTTTGATCATTTTAGCTAATCGCTGGACATTTGCCCCGTCCAAAAACATATCGACTTCATCAAAAGCATAAAATGGCGAGGGACGGTAGCGTTGTAGGGCAAAGATAAAGCTAAGGGCTGTGAGGGATTTTTCTCCTCCTGACATAGATGCTAGCCGCCGCACCGGTTTACCTTTGGGGTGCGCCACCAGGTTGAGTCCACCGCTAAAGGGGTCCTCTGGATCATCGAGTTGTAAATAACCGTCCCCATCGGAGAGTTCAGCAAATATGGCTTGGAAATTTTCATTGACGGCATCAAAGGCTTCTTTGAAAGCACGGTACCTCAAGGTGGTAAAGTTTTCTATCCTTAGCAACAGTTCAGTCCGTTCACCAGCTATGGTTTCCAGTTTCTCAGACAGTTCCTGGAGGCGAGTTTGAGTTCGGTCATATTCTTCTAATGCGAGCATATTCACGGGTTCCATAGCCTGTAGACGTTTCTGTCCGTTGCGCAGTTCCTTTTGTAGTTGTTCTAGTTGAGCAGCTAGGGAGTCCAAGGCAATTACCTCTGAGCTTTTTTTATCACTAGAGGGGGAAGTTTTTTTGACAATTTGAGGTATTTCTGGTAACGGGTTTGGTAATTCAGCAGCTTGGTCTTGGAGTTGAGTTTGGAGACTAGCAAGTTTTTCTGCTCTAGCAGACTGGGTTTCTTGGAGTTTTTGCTGTTGCCAAGAGGTTTCTTGGTGTTGTTGGCGCAGGTTTTGTAGGTGTTGCTCGGTGCGATCGCGTTTTTGTTTTTCTTGCCCCAATTTCTCCTCTAACTGGCGTAAGGCAACTGTAGTTTGGGTAATTTGCTCGGTGAGTGTCTCTAACTGAGTGTTAATTGCTGATTGCTGCTGTTGCCAAGATTCGATTTGGGTTTGATAGTCTGCTATTTGGCGGTGGCCTTCGGTAAGTTTATCCCTGAGGCGCTGCTGCTGATTCTCCTTCTGTTGTAGCTGTTTCTCGGTATTTCTCAAGGCTTGTTCACACTCGCGCAACTGAGTTTCTTGGGTTTTAATGGTGTTCTGAATCTGTTGCCACTCGTTATGAGTTTGAGACTCCTCCAGTTTAGCGAGTTGTTGCCGTAAGTGGGCAAGTTGGGATTCTTGTTGGGGTAACTCTATCGCTATGGTCTCTAGCCGTTGAGTAGCGGCGGAGAGTTCTTGGTTGTTTTTAGCCAGAAGCGATCGCATTTGGGCTTGATTGGTCTGAGATTGCTCAATCTCCCTTTGTAACTGTTCCAAACGTAATTTGGTTTCCGAGTGTTTTGCCCTAGTTTCTGTCAATTCCTGGGTAATTTGTTTGACTGAGGCAGATTCGGTAGTAATCAATCCCTCACAATGGTTTAAAATCTGTTCAATTTCCGCTAACCGGGTTCGCAAGCTACGGATTTCAGAGGACTCCATGGTGTCACTGGTACCAAAGTGCAATCCCGAACGGTGACTGCTGCTACCACCAGTCATGGCACCGCTTATTTCCAAGATTTCCCCATCTAGGGTAACGATGCGGTGTTTACCCAAGTAGGTACGGGCATCATTGAGAGTTTCAAAGACTACCGTAGACCCAAACACATAGGCAAAGACTTTTTGGTAACGGGGGTCGCAATCAATTAGCCTAATGGCGTAGTCAACAAAGCCTTTAGCATACCGTAGCACAACCGTTTCGCTAAATTGCCTAGGTTGGATTTTGGTCAGAGGTAAGAAGGTGGCTCTGCCAGCGCGTTTTTGTTTGAGGAGTTCGATCCCAGCCGCTGCTACACTATCATCTTCTACCACTAAATTACCAAGGCGTGCGCCAGCAGCAATTTCTAAGGCTAGCTGATAGCGGGGTTCAACTCTACCCAATTGGGCGACTAATCCACAAACTCCTATTATACTACTTTCTAGGATAACTTTAGTAGCATAGGTCCCTTGGGCTTCTTGTTGAGCTTGGGCTTGGGCTTCTAGTTTATCGAGTTGCCGTTGTTTTTGCCGTTGTTCCCCGAGCAGGCGAGTTTGGGTTTGTTGTTGGAGTTGTAGTTGTTGTTCGGTATTCCCTAAGGATTGGGCGAGGGACTGGACTTGTTGGGAATAAGTGGTTAATTGAGTTTCTAATGCCACAGCTTGGGTTTGCTTGGTGGCGATTTCTGGTTCTAAGGTTTGCAGTTGCTGGGTTTGGTCTTGGATTTGCCGATTTAGCTGATTCTGACGCTCTTGGAGTTGAGCTTGCTCGGTGCGTTGGGGGTTGATGGTTTTGAGTAGGGTGTCGATCTCCTTGGTGAGGGTGGTTTGTTGTTGTACCCAGGCATCACTAGCGGCTGCGATCGCATTGGCTTGTTCTCGGCTTTGGTTGAGAGCAGCTTGAGCCTCATCCCGTGCCACTTGTAAGGAGGTTTTAGACAAGGTCTCTAGATCAGTTTTTTCTGCGATCAACTGTTGCAGGGTTTGCTCGACTTGTTTAATTTTCTCTTGTGTACGTTGGAGATTGACAGCGGCATTTTCTAGATTCTCAGTTAGTTCCTGCTGTCGGGTTTTTAATTGACGTTGTTCGGCTTGTTGAGTGGCAAGGGTGGATGCGATCGCAATTTGCTCTTCTTCTCCTAAGGCTTTGACCCGAGCATTGAGTTGGTCAAGTTCAGTGGTAGTTTGGTTGATTTGTTCCTCAATGCTAGTAATCTGAGCAATCAGCTGGGCTTTTTTTGTATTAGCAGCATCAATCTTCTGTTGGAGTTGGGATACTTGCTTCTGGAGCAATCGCCATTTTAGAACAATTTCCCACTGTTGCTTTTGTTGGAGTTCAGCACGGAGTTTTTGATATTTCTCAGCTTTAGCACGGTCAGCAGCTAAGCGATCGCGTTGAGCGGTCAGTTCTTGTTCAATAATTCGGCAGCGTTCTTCTCGCTCTTTAACAGTGGCCAGGGTTTGTTTAGTTTGGGTAATTTTGCGGTCAAAGGCAGCAACTCCAGCTAATTCGTCAATAATCTCCCGCCTTTCTCTGGATTTCATTGAGATAATGCTAGTGACGTCTCCTTGCTGGACAACATTGTAGCCTTCTGGGTAAACCCGCAAGCGATTGAGTTGTTCATGAAGTGCAGTAACAGTACAGGGTTCACCATTGATGTAGTACTGGGAACTGTAATTACCTTGTTTAGTGACTCGCAGCCGTCGGGTCACACTCCATTCTAGATCAGTTGCAGGTTGGTCAGAGGTTGAAGGTTGGTCAGGGGTTGACGGTTGTTCGCGTAGCGTGGCCTTTTGGCCAAGGTTATTGGGTTGAAGGTTATTGGGTTGAAGGTTATTGGGTTGAAGGTTATTGGGTTGAAGGTTATTGGGTTGAAGGTTATTGGGTTGAAGGTTATTGGGTTGAAGGTTATTGGGTTGAAGGTTA
>NZ_JAAHHZ010000400.1:0-4379 GCF_010672005.1 Moorena sp. SIO4A5
CGCACCGACCGGTAATGATGCTGAGGCTGGTGCAGTGATTGATGCTATCCATCAGGCTGGTGGTTTAGCAGTGTTGGCTCATCCAGCCCGTTACCGTAAGTCAGCAGATGAGTTAATTACTGCTATAGCCAACTTAGGGATTGATGGTGTTGAAACTTACTATGCCTACACCAATCCTGAACCCTGGAAACCTAGTCCAAAACAAACTAAGCTTGTGTTGCAGTTGAGTGCTACCTACAATCTATTTAATACCTGTGGCACTGATACTCATGGGTTAAGCTTGCTCAAGCGTATTTGAAACGGAAATCTATTTTGACTTCTGTGGTTGTGGTCAATATCACTAAACGACTTCAGCCGTAAACTGGTATACATCTAGCGATACATTCACAACTGTCATCTGTGATCTAATTCTCATGTCAGAGGTGGACTAGTTACGGCTGGGTTGTTTTCAAGGCTGGGCTATCTTAGGCCGTGGGGGAAATGGGATGCTCCAAAAGAGCCGCTGCGCGAACGGTCAATCGCGCCGTGTCGGGCTTTGCCCGAAAGGTCACGCTACGGGAACACAAAAGCGGCAGCAATCTTGCATAAAAACTTTCCCCGCATCTGTTCGATACATACAATATTTAATTTGTCAACCTCTATTAATCGACTGATAGTCCAGATTGATGGGACTTTTGCTATCAATACTGTGACTAGCTTTATATTTCTGGGAATTATATAAGTAAGCTCTCCTGAGATAGCTCAGGTAGCTAGAGCTTGAGACTATAGCTTCAGCCACGACTATTGAAGCCATTACATGGTGATTGGCAGTCGGAAAATCAGCTGGATAAGTTTCAGCTCAGACTCTGGATTGAGAAAGTGGTGCGATAAGGGGCGATGTTCTGTCGCCAAGGGAAGGCGCACCCAGAGATAGGAACAAAAAAACGATTTTTGGAGAAGACTATGATTAAGCCAGAAAAAGATTTTTGCTTCTGTACTTTAGCTCTCCGTAGTAAGTATCGCTCTCTTGCCAAAAAACTAGCAGGAGATTTAGAAAAGTATGCTCCAGGAAAATTATTAATAGTTGCCACAGATGATGTCAACGATTTTAATAACTGTAAGAACGTTTCAGCGTTTAAACACCAGCAAACAGGAATTCTTCATTGTTATCATGACAAACGTTTTGAGGTTGAGAAGGCTTTGTCAAGGTTTAGTGTAGCCATACAAATTGATGCTGACACCAGGATTGTAGGTAGCTTACCTGAAACCATTGAAGTATTGCCCGGAATTACAGCAGGACATCAAGCAAATCTTGTCAAGCATGTAGAAAAGTATAATCCGGAAAGATTAAAGCCCCTTAAACAGATAGCCTCTAAGTTAGATATCCCATTAGACAAGGCAATTTATATAGGAGAATCTTTAGTTTTTGTTTCTAGAGATGGTGGCAAAGAAAAAGAATTTATTAAACAATGGGGTATGATCGGGCGCTATTTTGAGTTAAAAGGTATTCATGGTGGCGAAGGTATTATCTTAGGACTGGCGGCTGCTAAGGCTGGATTGACTATTAGCAGAAGTTCTAGCTGGGACAGGATTAATGAAGTCAAGAAACATCTGGATGCTTCTCATGAGAAAACACAGAAAACGTTTTGGGATTCCCTGAAACGCAAACTGGGCTATCACTATAATTTTAATCGAGCCAGGGTAGCAGCATTAAAAGATTTTGAATTTTACTACCGATAATATAGCATTTGGTGAGGTACTTTCGTCCTAGGTTTTAGGGAGTAGGGAGTAGGGAGTAGGGAGTAGGGAGTCGGGAATAGGGAATAGGGAACTTCGGATCAGGGAAGAGCGATGCAGTGAGGTTTTGGGGGTAACCCCCAAGAGCTCACTGGCGTGGTTTTCACGGGGCTGCGTGCCCAACTTGCTTCCCCACACAGCCCCAAAAGCATGAGAGACCGCATCAATAAGCCATTTGGTCATCGAACAATATAGCTTTTTTTAGTTTAATGAGGTACAAAAGATTTTTACCATCTTACCTCTTACCTCTTCTGACTTCACTGCTCCCTGCTCCCTGCTCCCTGCTCCCTGCTCCCTGCTCCCTACTCCCTAAAAACATGTACCTCACCTAATTAAAAACCACTATAATGCAATTAGTGGCTATATTAGGAATCCTAAATCAGTTGTCAAATGATTTAGGATTCCTATATATTTTTTATGGGTATAGCTTTTCCATTGTATAGTAGTACCAATGAAAAGGGTCACTGCAGTTATGGATACGGTCGTTATTCTAGCTTATTTTAATTTTTCAAAAAATAAATCCAGGTATATGGCTCTTGTCAAAGCACTAGCTTACTTAAGGGAAGACGTTGATATAATCCTGGTTTGTTATGGCTTAGATACTGACAGTATTTTTTCCTCGCAGAATCTTAAAATAATCAAGATTACCTCTGCTTCTGTACTTTGGCAAAAAGAAAGATTCTATAACGTAGCGTTATCCCATTTGACTAAAGAGCATCAATATGTTGTTTGGGCTGATGCAGATCTTCTTTTTACTAACAAGGGTTGGCAAGAGCAATTAAAAGAAAAACTGGAAAGCTACCGACTGGTTCAGATCTTCAATCGAGTCGAAGATGTAAAGCTTGAGAATGGCCATTTTTCTCTAACTGGACTTAGCCGCAAATCCGTGGTCACGACTTTCAATCGCGATATTACAGTTAAGGATTATTTCAGTAAAAGTGGCATCAGCTTAAGTCTTGGATGTAATCCGGGCTTTGGATGGGCGGCAAAGGCGACCACGATTAGAGAAATAGGCTTCCCCGACTTTATGATTTTGGGAGGTGGCGACAAGGTTTTATTGGCCTCTGCTATGGGATATCATTCGGTTTTTGTTAAAGCGCTTTTTTTAAATCATACGTTTTCTAATCTATATCATTCTTGGGGAGATAAAGTTTTTGATACCATTGAGGGACGAGTGTCTTACCTAGAAAATACGATTTATCATATTGTTCAGGGAGATTATAAAAATCGTCGCTATTCTGATCGCCACAAATTAATTCAGGACAATAGTTTTGCGATCGCTGATTATCTAAAAATTAATCAATGGGGAGCATGGCAATGGTACGATAAAAACAACGAATATGCTGTAAAAATAAGGAGATACTTTGATGAAAGAGGAGACTAAAGCATTTGAAATCGTATTTTATGGAACTTCCGGTTGGTTTGACAGCACATCAGGTGCTACTAATTCTGTAGGGGTATTCGTAAATGATAGAGATATTGTTTTGTTCGACTTAGGCACTGGGGTTAGAAAAATAGACAGAGAAAGCGTTCGTGATAAAAATGTTACTGTTATGCTTTCACACCTACATTTAGACCACTGTTATGGGCTACATATTTTACCGATGTTCCAGCCCGCTTCTTTGACGATTGTTATCCATGAAAGTCTAAAGAGTTACTTGGAGACTTTGTTTTCTTTTCCGTTTGTGAAGCCGAGAGAGCAACTAAAATTTCCTGTTGATATTCGAGTGGCTAAAGATACAAGCTTGAATTTCGATAATTTTACCATAAAGACTCAAGCCTTAAAACATAATACTCCAGTGATAGGCGCTCAATTGCAATTAGAGAACAAATCTATTTGTTATTGTGTTGATACCATTTTATGTGATTCTCTCTTGAGTATAACTAAGGATTGTGATATTCTCATTCTTGAATCTTGCCCGGTTGGAGGAAAGAAAACAAATGGATTTCATCTTGACATAGAACAACTTAAGGCAGTGCTAACTGCTACTCATGCTGAGAAGGTGATCATAACTCATTTTGGCGCTCGACAGTATCCAGATCCTAAAACCAAAGAGTTGCTGTTTGCATCGATAAAAGATTTTCATCACAATATCGTTATGGCTTACGATGGTCTTGTTATCCGGAGTTGAGATAACTTATGTTTTCAAATGTTTTTGTTTTATGTACCGGAAGATGTGGCTCTACAACATTTGCTCAAGCGTGTCAGCATATTCAAAACTATACAGTATCTCACGAATCTAGAATATCTTTGATAGGAGATAAGCGCCTTCAATATTCTCAAAATCATATTGAAGTAGATAATAGGTTGTCGTGGTTTCTCGGTTCTTTGGATAAAAACTATGGAGATTGTGCTTTTTATGTACATTTAAAGCGGGATATCATGTCAACGGCTAAAAGTTCTGCAAAACGCCTAGATAGTCCGATAATCAAAGGTTACTCAGAATCAATCATCCTTCCTAAACAGTTTAATTACGAACGACTTGATATTTGTATTGATTACTGTAACACCGTCACTGCTAATATTGAATTATAGGTGCTATCAGCTAATCCGCTACGCGCACGCTACTTGAGGTGCTAATCCGCTAGGGGAAGAGTTTTTG
>NZ_JAAHHZ010000401.1:0-4367 GCF_010672005.1 Moorena sp. SIO4A5
GACGAGGGTCTTCGAGCTCTGCAAAGGCTTCTATAATTGCGATTTGAGACACAAGAGTAGATGGATTAGACTAAATTTGCGCTCAATTATACCATATCTTGTTTATATTTAGAATGAAATAGCCCTGGACTTCAGCTGCACCTAAATTTCCCTTAAAAAGGGGGACTTCAGCTGCACCTAAATTTCCCTTAAAAAGGGGGACTTCAGCTGCACCTAAATTTCCCTTAAAAAGGGGGACTTCAGCTGCACCTAAATTTCCCTTAAAAAGGGGGACTTCAGCTGCACCTAAATTTCCCTTAAAAAGGGGGACTTCAGCTGCACCTAAATTTCCCTTAAAAAGGGGGACTTCAGCTGCAATATCAAACCTGCTCCTAAATGACTAGCTTACTTTTACCAAAACTAAATTATCTTCTTCCTTTGTTTCATAGCTTGTCAAGGGTTTGTCTGCAGGTCCTTTCGTTACTTTGCCATCTAAATCAAATTTAGAACCGTGGCAAGGACAGTTAAATATTTTATCCTCTTGCTTCCAATCCACGCTACAGCCTTGGTGAGTACACCTAGGGTTTACGGCAACAAGACTATTGTTGCTCAGATTACGCACGACTAGAATATCTGCTATCTTGTCGCTAATTTTGCCTTTGTCTTCTAACTCCTGCACTGTGCCAACGGCTTGGAATCCATCCTCTCGCACCGACTTATCAATCTTAGGGCTTTCCTTTTCTGTTGCTTGTGGCGGACTTGGCTCAGGACTACAGGCAGCTAATGCTACTGGTAGATAAGTAGCTAATGCACCAACACCAAACCAGCCCATAAATTTACGACGATCCATAGTATACCTCTACCTGGAAAACGATTTATTTTAATAATAAACCATAATTAACAATTAATTATATTATCTCTCAATCTAGGAATTTTTAATCGAAAACATGACCAGCTAAATTAGGTTGATAATTTCTTCCTCATTAGTTGGTATTATGCATTTTTAGTTGGTTTTAATTAATTTTAATTATCTTTAGCCATAACTGGTTGATTTTGACTCCATTGTTTCACTATATTTTTACTAGATTTAGAGAGCAACCAACGGTTATATCTGGTAGCTGCAGCTGCTACAAATAATAAGTCTAAACCAACTAGGGTCCCGACAATTAATTCTGAGCCACCAGTACTAAATCCATAACTGTGTAAACCAGTACCGAGAACAAAGTTAACACCATACCAAGCCATCAACACAGCATTAAAACAAACTACACTAATGACTGCCATCCCAAAGTCTGCTAACCATCCTACCAGACGACCATGTAAGGGGACTATGTAACACATTAGGGCAATCAACGCCCAGGTTTCTTTGGGGTCCCAACCCCAGAAGCGACCCCAGGAGAAGTGAGCCCAGATGCCACCGAGAATAATGCCAGTAGTGAGCAGTAAAACACCAATTTGTAGGACTCGATAGTTGAATTTTGATAGATAGGAAATTCGTTGAAAGGATTGGGGAGCAACTAGATAATGTCCTAGAATAATATGTCCTAATCCCATCGCTAAGGCAAAACTAGCATAGCTGAGGGTAATGGTGGGAACGTGGATACTTAGCCAGAAGTTGTCTCGTAGTACTGGTACAAGGGGGGCAATACTTGGATCTAGCACGGCTGGAAGACTGTCTGCTAGAAGAAGACAAAGGATTGATAAAGGAGCAGCGGCTAACAGATAGTATTTTGCCCGGTAGATTAGCTCAAATACTAGGGCAATGGCGGCTATCCCAAATCCAACCCACACTACGGATTCATACATATTGGTGACTGGGGGACGTCCGGCAATTTCCATGCGGGTGATAAAGCCGTAGCCTTGGATGAAAAGACCTGTGAGGAAAATTCCTACTGCACCTGAGTAGAGGTCGAATTGTTTGAAGGATAATCCTAATAACAGGACTAGTAATGCGATCGCATAAATTTTCCAGGCTTTACTAAAGGGGCGAAAACTAGAGAAGTTAACTTCCCGTTGCAGCAAGGAATCCTTGGGGTAAATTTCAGGGCTAAGAGCGGCTAACTGCTGATGTAGTGTTTCCGCGACTTGCCCAACCTCCACAGTAGTCAGTAGGGGATCTAAACGATAGGCTTGTTTGAGTGTTTGGTAACTTTGCTGTAGGGGGGTAATTTGTTCGTTGGTGTAATACTGTTGCGATTGAGGTATGCTTACCCAAGTGCCTTTACTCTCGCTGGGATGGGGAACTAGGGGTAGGGTATCAGTACCTACCGTGCGTAACATTAATGCCAGTCTGTCTTCTATGGTGAGGGCTTCTCGTTCGTCTCTAGTCAGCTCAATGTTGTCCGCTTCTTTTTGATTGGCTTCCAGAACGATGGCACCTAGGTTGGAACTGACTAATTCTGCGAAGGAGAAGTATTTTCGTTCTAGGTCAAGACCAATTTTTTCTTTGAGGGGGCGGTAGGTAAGTAGAATGAAGGGTTCTTGGTTCCAGTCTCGGTTATTAAACCATAGGGATAGGTAGGTTTGGAAATAGTTGAGGGTTTGATTGTTTTCTAGGCGGTAGTTAGTGGAACCGTGGATTTTGGCTACGGTTTCTCGGGCTACGGTGTCTAAGGGTTTTTTGCGCCCATCAAGTTGGACGGCTAGGGTTTGTAAGGGGTCTAGGGGTGATGGTTGGAGTTGGGTTGGAGGTATGATCAGGATTACGATTCCGAGACAAAGTCCGATCAGGAGTTGGAGTGGTTTCATCAGAGGACAGGAGTAAACGCTAAACAGAAGTAAACGCTAATCTGAACTAGAACAAAGTATGCTAGGGAGAATGATAGTACAAGGGAACTCCGGACTCCTCTGGCTGGCGGCGCAGTTTTTTAGCTATCCCTCGACCATAGAACATGATGGTGATGCCACCGATTACTAGACCGGAGCCTGTCCAGGTTAAAGCAGTTACCCAGGCTGGTTCTCGCTTGATTTGTAGGGTTGATTGTTTTAAGTCACCGGGATTCCAGGAAGCTTGGGCTATTTTCCAGCCTTGATACCAGGTTGGATGGTTCATCCAAACGTTGCGGTGGGAGATGACATGGTGATCCCGGTCTTCGATCCGGATTTTGCTAGTCCACATAGCAACGGAATCACTGCCTTCATTGCGTTCAACGATGAAGTCTTCTAATGCGATCGCAAACGGCAGTTGCAAGAGTTTGGGACTAAAGGCAGCAAAGATTTCTCCTGTTGGTTCGTTAATCGTAGTCGGTTCGCCCCAGGGTAACCAGGTTTGGATTCCGGTTTCGGTGCTGACTAATAAGGCTGGTACTCCCTTAACGGTTGGGTCAAATACAGGTATGACCTGACGATTGATTTTGCCATGGGGAATATACTCGTCTAGAGTAATTTGGAAGTCTGCCCAACCGGGACTGACAGCTTTTCCAACCTCTAAGGTTCCAGATTTAAATCCTTTCGAGGAATGGGCCGCATAGAATAGCTGACCTGATTGAGTCACGATCACCCGGAAATAATCCTGTGATTGCTGGGGTTGAATGTTATAGCTAATCTCAATTCCTTCTAGGGGTTTTCCTGATACCACTGAACGAATTGGGGGAAAGTTTTCCTTTCCAAACACAAACCAGCGTTCAAGCCCTTCTGGTGTGGATACCTCTAACTGTACTGCGGGATTTCTCAGTTGTTGGGAGGCCGTTGTCGGTTGGTTGTCGGCGTCTAGTCGGAAATCCGGCCAAAAATCGACGACTTTGACTGAGGAGTCTGGGGCTTGGGATGACAGAGCTTGTTTTATATCGATAATCTCTGTATCTATCTTGTCCCTTTCTTTTGACGTTACCTTGATGCTACCCCAAGGACTCAAGTTTTGTTCTTGAGGGGGGGATAGCAGAGATTTTCCTTTTCCTGTCGCTACCGTATCAACCTGAATGATTTCTAATTCAGCTGGCCCAATCCCTACTTTGCTATAGGCTACTGGGGCTACAGCTATATACCGCTCTAGGGTTTGCCCCATGCGATCGCTTTTCAAGCGTAATCGCACTGCTGGATTATCTACTGCTAGATTATCTGCCGTTGCCCCTTCGGTAAAACTAACTGTTTTGATGGTGTTGTCGCTGTAGCCTACCAAAGACAGTTTACCAATTTGCTTGGGGATGACTGAACCATCTGGCTTGATCAATACATCAGTTTGCTGCAACTGTGATGATGGTGTCATCACTTCCACAAATTCCCCTTCAACCCGAATCTGATTGCTCGAAGCCGTATCGGTGCGCAAAGGTAACATGCCCTCTACACCTAAGTGGATTACAGCCGCTGAACCAGCGATAATTACGATGATACCAAGATGGGTCAGAGCAAAGCCGATTTTACGCGCACCTCGCCAGGGATAGCGATACAGA